>NZ_JBSTYL010000005.1:0-271941 GCF_054052465.1 Aeromonas enterica
GGGGGGGCTGCCGGCCCCCATTATCGGGAGCTTGGTCCCAAAAACACCGCGGCCCGCCTTGTCCCGGCCCCGCTGGGAATGTTGCGTTGATTAATGGAAGGGGAAGACGTAGTTCATCCAGCTTGCCATGCGCAGCAGCACCTTGCGCATCACCGAGACGTGGTAAAAATGCTGGGTATAAATGGCGGCCTGACCGCTGGCACCGGCGATCACCTGATACTTGGGCCACTCGGGGTCGGTAATCTTGATGGTGACCGGCAGGCGGCCCGGACGCTGGGCCGTACTCTGATCCAGCAGTCCCATGTTGGCCTGCACGTTGCCGGCGGCGATGGCGGGCACCACTATGGTCACTTCTCCCTTGAAGATCTTGCCCGGGATACCATCTATCACCACCTCGGCCTCATCGCCGATGGCCAGACGCTGCATGCTGTTTTGCCAGAACCAGCCCACATAATAGTTCTCGCTCTGGTGCACAAAAGTCATGACCGGACGGTAGAGGTAGGGGGTGGCAATCATGCCGGGACGCAGCGCCAGTTGCAGCACGAAACCGTCAGAGGGGGCGCGGACCACTGTCTGCTCGAGGTCATACTGGGCCTTTTTCAACTGGGCTTGCACATCGTTGAACAGGGCTTGCTGCTGATCCAGCTGGGAGACCAGATCGTCGACATTGGCCTGACTCACGTCGAGATCCCGCTGCTTGCCGACACCACGGCGTACCAGCTCCTGGGAGCGACCGAGATCCAGCCTGGCGGATCTCAGTCTGGCCTGGATGGACTTGACATGATCCTGATTGGACTGAAGTCGCGCCTTCAGGCTGGCAACCTGTTGTTCGAACGGTTCTGCCTCGATGCGAAACAGCATATCCCCCTGTTTCACCTTCTGGTTCGGCTTGACCGGCACCTCGACCACGCGGCCTTTCACCAGTGGCACGATCGGGGTGGAGACGTAGTAGTTGCGCGCCATCTCCGAGTAGGGGTGGTTGTAGTTCATCAATATGATCAAGGTGCCTATGATGAGCACCCCGCCCAGTGCCGCCGTGGGCACTGTCCACTTGTTGAGAGGAATGCGGAAAATCTTGAACACGGCCACGCACAGTGCCGTGTAGGTCAGGATCAGTAGCAGGTCCATGATTTATCCCTGTTGCTCAGTCTGTTCGATGGTGTTGAGGCGAGCTTTGAGCTCGGCCATTTCCTGCTTGAGCTGTTGTATCTCGTCCTCATCCTGCTGCAGACGCTGGTTGAAGCCCCATCCACGCTCGGGACGATAGAGGGTGGCCCAGATCCAGAGGAAGGGCCAGAGCACGTGCAGGGTAAACAGACTGACCCATCCCGCCACGTGAATGGCATCCTGATGGGGATGCTGGCGGTGTTTGGCTATTTCATAAGGAATATCGTGAATAATGATGATTCCGTAGAACATGACGAGACCTACAAAAAAAAGCAGGCCAAGAGCAAAGTAATCGAGTGACATTTACGCCTCCACAGGTTTGACGCACAGCCGGAGTATTGGATTCAGTTTTTATAAAGCAATCGGGAATAACATGTTCATCGTTTTGGGCACGGAATCTTAAGCGATGTTGTTGTACTGGAGCTTAAGTGGATTCGAAGTCGTCAAAACAGATGGATAGGTCATGGGTGAAAGTCCGTAAAGTCGTATCCATGACAAGGACTTACGGGGGAAGTATGGCATCAGTGGCGCAAAATGAGCAGAGAAAAGGGAGCCGATAAGGCTCCCTTTTTCAATTTATTGAGCAGATCAATTTTCGTTGGTGCTGCTTACCAGTGCCGGTCTGAATTTTACCAGGAAGGCCACCGTCGTCACCAGGGTGCAGGTGAGGCCTATGATGGTGGAAATGCCCATCTCCAGCCCAAAACCTATGGGGGCGTTGGCGAGATAGGTAAACACCACAGCCGTCATGAACATGGCGGGGATGGTGCAGACCCAGTGCAGCTTGCCCTCTTTGATGAGGTAGGCAGCAGCAGCCCACAGCATGATAACTGCGGTGGTCTGGTTGGCCCAGCCAAAATAGCGCCAAATGATGCCAAATTCCGCCTTGGAGATGATGAAGCCAAGGATGAACATGGGAATGGCGATCAGCAGGCGTTTGGCCATGGGTTTCTGGGTCAGGTGCAGGAAATCGGCCACAATCAGGCGGGCACTGCGAAACGCGGTATCGCCGGAGGTGATGGGCAGGATCACCACGCCGAGAATGGCCAGGATACCGCCGACCGTACCGAGCAGGCTGGTGGAGACTTCGTGCACCACGGCCGCCGGACCACCACTGGCCATGGTGGCATTGAGCGCTTCCGTGCTGTCGTAGAAGGAGAGCCCCAGGGTGCACCAGATGAGGGCGATGACCCCTTCACCTATCATGGCGCCGTAGAAGATGAAGCGACCGGACTTCTCGTTTTGCATGCAGCGCGCCATCAGCGGGGACTGGGTGGCGTGAAAACCGGACACGGCGCCGCAGGCGATGGTGATGAACAGCAGCGGCCACAGCGGCAGCTCGGTCGGGTGCAGGTTGGAGAAATCCATCCCTGTGTTGTAGAAGCCCTTGCCGGAGACGATGAGACCAATGATGAGACCGACCGACATGAACACCAGCAAGGCGCCGAAGATGGGGTAGAAGCGGCCGATGATCTTGTCGATGGGTACTATGGTGGCGAGTATGTAGTAGGCAAAGATGGCCACTATCCAGTAGACCAGATCGATGGAGGTGAGGTTGGCCAGGAGGCCCGCCGGGCTCAGCACGAACACCACGCCCACCAGCATCAAGAGCACCACGGCGAACAGGTTCATGAAGTGTTTGGCGGCAGTGCCCAGATGCTCGCCGACCACGGTCGGCACGGAGGCGCCCTTGGCGCGCACCGACAGCATGCCGGAGAAGTAGTCGTGTACCGCGCCGGCGAAGATGCAGCCGAACACGATCCAGAGCATGGCCACCGGGCCGTAGAGGGCGCCCAGGATGGGGCCGAAGATGGGGCCGACGCCGGCAATGTTGAGCAGTTGTACCAGGTAGACTTTCTTGTCCGACATGGGCACATAGTCCACCCCGTCAGCCATGGTGATGGCGGGGGTGGCGCGCTCGGGTTTCGGGCCGAATATCCGCTCGATGAACTTGCCGTAGATAAAGTAGCCTGCGATCAGCAAGCCGACACAGAGGAAGAACCAGATCATTGTTACGCTCCATCATTGTTATTTTATGGTGTGCGTAGCCAGTCTAGAGGGAGGGCCCCCGAAGAGCAGGTGAAACGTGGCGAGCGGCGACATGGCGACCCGAGCGGTCGCTGGCTGTGATCCCGCGCACAATCCCGCGCTGCTATTCGAGCCCCAGCTCGTCTTTGAGCTCCTTGAGGTAACGCCGGCTGACCGGCACCCGGGCGCCGTTCGGGGTAACGATCTCCGCCAGCTGGTTTTCCAGCAGCTGGATCTCGAAGATGGCCCCCGGTGCCACCAGATATTGGCGGTGGCAGCGCAGCAGGGGCGTCTTCTCTTCCAGGGATTTCAGGGTGAGCTGGGTGTGAAACAGCTCGTCCTGGCAGGCGACGTGTACTCCGCCGAGATCGGAGAAGGCGTACTCCACCTGCTCGATGGGCAGCAGCCGCACCCGGTTGTGCAGATAGCCGGGAATGTGGCGGATGGCCGGCGCCAGCGAGGCGATGGGCTGCGGGGTGAGATCCTGCTTGAGGCGAGCCAGCGTCTTGGCGAGGCGTGCCGGCTCCACCGGCTTGAGCAGGTAGTCGAAGGCGTTCTCCTCGAATGCCTGAATGGCGTACTCGTCGAAGGCGGTGACAAATACGATGCGGGGCAGGGGGTCGAGCATGGCCACCAGTGCCATGCCGCTCAGCTTGGGCATCTGGATGTCGAGAAACACCACGTCCGGTTTGAGCCGCTGGATCAGTGGCAGCGCTTCGATGGCGTTGGCCGCCAGCCCCAGGATCTCGATGTCGGGATCGCCCGCCAGGTGCTGGGCCAGCTCCTCGCGGGCATAGGGCTCGTCATCGACTATGAGTGTGCGGATCATGCAATCTCCTGAACATCGTGATGGTGCGTGAACGGCGCGGGATGGGAATGCAATGGATCGGGCAGGCGGGTCATCAGGGGCGAGGGGTAGCTTCTCGTCATGACGCCTCCCTGGGCAGGGTGAACGCGACCCGGGTCCAGCACTCTGGTTCGCAGCTGACGCGGATGCCATACCGGCTGCCGAAGGCGCTCTTGAGGCGCCGATCCACTATGGTCATGCCGAGTCCATCCCCCGCCGGTCCCTCCTGCCAGGTGCCGGCATTGTCCTCCACGCAGATGGTCACGCTCTCCTGACACTCTTCGGCATAAAGACGGATATGGCCCTGCTCCAGCAGGGTGGATATGCCGTGTTTGATGGCATTCTCGATGAGGGGTTGCAGGGTAAAGCTCGGCAGCCTCAGGTCGGCCAGATGGGACGGAATCTCGTTGATGACGGTCAGCCGATCGCCAAAGCGGGCCAGCTCAATCTCGAGATAGGATTGGCAGTGCTCCTGCTCCTCCTGCAGGGTGGCCAGCCCGCTCTGGCGCTTGAGGTTCTTGCGAAAGAACAAGGAGAGGTGCAGCAGCAGCTGACGTGCCCGCTCGGGCTCCCGTCGGGTGATGGCGCTGATGGTATTGAGGGTATTGAACAGGAAATGGGGGTTGATCTGGGCCTGGATGAGCTTGAGCTCGGATTGCACCAGCAGGCGTTGCTGCTGTTCCAGCCGGCCGGTCAGCAACTGCTGTGACAGCAGGTTGGCGATCCCTTCCCCCAGGGTGTGGTTGATCTTGAGGAACAAGCGCTTCTTGGGTTCATACAGCTTGATGGTGCCGATCACCCCCTCGTCGCCGTGCAGCGGGATCACCAGCACCGAGCCCAGCTGGCACTGGGGCGAGATGCTGCAGCGATAGGGCTGACTGTTGCCATCGGCAAACAACACCTTGTTGCGGGCGATGGCCTGCAGGGTGATGGCCGAGGTGATGGGGGTACCCGGCTTGTGGTGATCTTCCCCGGTGCCGATGAAGGCGAGGATCTTGTCGGTATCCGTGATGGCGACGGCGCCGACCCCCGTCTCTTCCTGAATGATGTGGGCAATCTTGTTGCTGGCCTCGGGGGTGAAGCCCTGGCTCATGATGCCGACGGTGCGATTGGCGATGGTGAGCGCCTTGGCGGAGAAGACCCGGGAGAACTTCTCATACATCTGCTGCTGATCGCGGATCATACTGATGAACAGGGCCGCGCCGCAGGAGTTGGCCAGGATCATGGGGGTGGCTATGGTGCGCACCAGCAGCAGGGACTGATCGAAGGGGGTCGCCACCAGCAGTATGATGATCATCTGCAATATCTCTGCGTAGAGGGTGGTGAAGAAGGCGATCCTGGGTTCGAACAGGGCGTTCATCCTGCCAGAGCGCATCAGGCGCCAGTGCACCAGCCCCCCCAGCAGCCCCTCGCAGGTGGTCGAGATGGCGCAGGCGAGGTCGGTAAATCCCCCCAGGCTGTAGCGATGCACGCCACCGGTCAGTCCCACCAGAAATCCTACCAGCGGGCCCCCCAGCAGCCCCCCAGTACGGCCCCGACGGCACGGGTATTGGCGATGGCATCGTCGATATCCAGTCCCACATAGGTACCCAGAATGCAAAAACAAGAAAAAGTGATGTATATCAGTATCTTGTGAGGGAGCCTGACGGAATAGTTGGCCAGAGGGCGCAGCAGCGGACTCTTGGAGAAGAGATATGCGATCACCAGGCTGACACTCATCTGTTGAAGCAGGGAGAGGAGCAACTGCATAAAAAACGTTCCTCAGAGTCCGAGCCGAAAAAAGCGGCAGGCATGAATAAGTGTGATCAGGATCTTGTTCTGCGAGCGACGTGCGCTCGATTGCGGGCGAAGTTTGCCAGAAACGTGCAATAAAACCATATTAAATCAGCATGTTAAATTGATATTTGTGTAATCGCCCAAGGGTTGGTATTGCTGGATGGAGCATGAATGTATCCGCTGGATACGCCACACGGAGGTGGCATGCTCCGCCCAGCCCATTGGCTGGGCGTTTTTTATCCATGGTTGGTAGTGAACCGTTTTGAGGGTAATTGGGCAATTATTCAGGTTTGTCCAATGAGTTATCCCCAGCTTCTGGGGATAACTCAAAAGGCAAAATAGTAACAGAAGCGCCGGGTCAGATTGAAAAACAGCCTTTGTCCCTCATCCAGCTCTTCTTGCTTGATAAATGACTTGATGGTGCGCTCATCCTCCCGCAGATCGACCATGGGCACGGCTTCTGGCCGCTGCGCCTTGATATAGGGCAGCACCTTGGGCTTGAGGGGCATGGTGGGCTCGGTGGATAGCACCAGCGCCACAGAATCGTCGGAGAGCTGCACCAGTGAACCGGGCGGATAGACACCCAATACTTTGATCAGCAGCTTGACCAGATCCTGATCGAACTTCTTCTGCGACAGCTTGTAGAGCTGGCTGATAGCCTGGCTCGGAGCAGCCGGGGTCGCGCTGCTGCGTGGGTGCAGCAGTTCGTCATAGTAGTCCACCAGTCCGATGATCCGTGCCAGTGGCGGGATCTCGCCGCCCTTGATGCCGAGGGGAAAGCCACTGCCATCGAGCCGCTCGTGGTGCAGATGGGCCACCTGGCGGATCTTGGGCTCAAATGCCTGCAACTGGGTCAGCATTTCCAGCCCGTACTGGGGATGCATATTGAGAAAGTTCTGCTCCGACTTGTTGAGATCCCCCCGCTTCTGGGTGATCTGGCTCGGGATCTTCAGCTCTCCGATGTCGTGTACAAGGCCTGCCAGCCCCGTCTCTTCGATCTCGATGGGGTTCATGCCGAGTTCCCGGGCCATCAGCATGGCGATGAAGGCCACGTTCAGGCTGTGCTGCAGCAAGATGTCGGTGTGTGGGCTGCGAATGAGATGCAGGCCAAGCGGCCCCTCGTGTTCACTGATGCGGGCGGCGGCGTTGCGCACTATCTGCGCCGTGTTGGCCAGTCCCTCGTCAGGCTTGAGGTTGAGGGCCCCCAGCGCATCGCGCAGCTCGGACATGGATTGGCCAAAGGCCTTGTCGGCGGCGCGCAGGGAACGGCGGAAGGCTTTCTCGTCGAAGGGAGGGGGGCCCGTGTCTATGACCTCGTCGATGATCGACAGATCGGGGCTTGCAGAGGGAATATCACCGCGCAAGATAGGTTCTATGGGCAGGTCACTCTTGTCCGGATCCACCATCAACAGATTGAGGTCGAGATGGCGAATGATGTCGAGTTGCTGCTGATCCTTGATCTTGAAGGCACTAAACATAAAAGGGTGGTTGGTCCATCCCGTGGGGAGATGGATGTAGTGGCCGATCCGTAACTGCTCTATCGAGGCTTGTATCAGCGCCATGTGCTAACTCGCATTTCATGAATGCCTACCAACAAGCTAGCAAAATTAAAGAGATAGACAAACAAAAAAGCCCGCGCATGTGCGCGGGCTCTCGAGTTCAAGTCTGATTATCAGGCTTTGGATTTCTTCTTGCTGTCCACCTTGGCCTCAACCTTGGCTTCTACCTTGGTTGCTGCCTGAGCTTCCTCGGTAAAGGGGCGGCCGTAGTAGGTATCCATCAGTATGGCTTTGAGCTCGGTGATCAGCGGGTAGCGCGGGTTGGCGCCGGTGCACTGGTCATCGAAGGCTTCCAGCGCCAGCTGATCAACCTTGGCTAGGAAGTCGGCTTCGTTCACGCCAGCTTCACGGATGGAGGACGGGATGCCCAGAGTGGCTTTCAGCTCGTCCAGCCAGGTCAGCAGTTTCTCGATCTTGGCCGCGGTACGGTCACCTGCAGCGCTCAGACCCAGATGGTCAGCCACTTCGGCGTAACGACGGCGAGCTTGCGGACGGTCGTACTGGGAGAACGCAGTCTGCTTGGTCGGGTTGTCGTTGGCGTTGTAGCGGATCACGTTGCTGATCAGCAGGGCGTTGGCCAGACCGTGCGGAATGTGGAATTCAGCACCCAGTTTGTGCGCCATGGAGTGGCACACACCCAGGAAGGCGTTGGCAAACGCGATGCCGGCGATGGTGGCTGCGTTGTGTACTTTCTCGCGAGCAACCGGGTCGTTGGCACCGTTCTGGTAGCTGGACGGCAGGTACTCTTTCAGCAGTTTCAGGGCTTGCAGCGCCTGACCGTCGGAGTACTCGTTGGCCAGTACGGAAACGTAGGCTTCCATGGCGTGAGTGACCGCATCCACACCACCGAAGGCGCACAGGGACTTGGGCATGTTCATGACCAGGTTGGCATCCACGATGGCCATGTTCGGGGTCAGCTCGTAGTCAGCCAGCGGGTACTTCATGCCGGTGGCATCGTCGGTCACGACCGCAAACGGGGTGACTTCAGAACCGGTACCGGACGTGGTGGTGATACAGACCAGTTCGGCCTTCACGCCCATTTTCGGGAACTTGTAGATACGCTTGCGGATGTCCATGAAGCGCATGGCCAGGTCTTCGAACGCAGTATCCGGGTGCTCGTACATGACCCACATGATCTTGGCCGCATCCATCGGTGAACCACCACCCAGCGCGATGATGACGTCAGGCTTGAAGGAGTTCGCCATCTCGGCGCCCTTGCGGACGATGGACAGAGTCGGGTCAGCTTCTACTTCGTAGAATACTTCCACTTCCATGTTCAGCTTCTTGAGCAGACGAACCACGTCGTCGGCATAGCCGTTGTTGAACAGGAAGCGGTCAGTGACAACCATTGCACGCTTTTTGCCTTCCAGATCACCGAGGGCGATCGGCAGGGAGCCACGACGGAAATAGATGGATTTCGGAAGTTTGTGCCACAGCATATTTTCTGCCCGTTTTGCGACTGTCTTCTTGTTGATCAGGTGCTTGGGACCGACGTTCTCGGAGATGGAGTTACCACTCCAGGAGCCGCAACCCAGGGTCAGGGAAGGAGCAAGAGCGAAGTTGTACAGGTCACCGATACCACCCTGGGTGGAGGGGGTGTTGATCAGGATACGGGCGGTTTTCATCTTGTCGCCGAAGTATCTGATACGGTCCTGGTTGCGATCCTGGTCGGTGTACAGACCAGAGGTGTGACCGATACCACCGATGTTGACCATGGTGCAGGCCATCTCGACGGCTTCTTCGAAGTTCTTGGCGCGGAACATACCCAGAGTCGGAGAGAGCTTCTCGTGAGCGAACTCATCTTCAGCGCACAGTTCCAGGCCTTCACCAATCAGGATCTTGGTGGTGGCAGGCACGGTCACGCCAGCCATGGCAGCGATCTTGGTGGCCGGCTGACCGACGATATCTGCGTTCAGCGCGCCGTTGATCAGCAGCACTTTACGTACCTTGTCCGCTTCATCTTTGGACAGGATATAGCCATCGTGGTTGGAGAAACGCTCTTTCACCTGGTTGTAGATGGCGTCAACGACGATGACGGCTTGCTCGGAAGCACAGACCACACCGTTGTCGAAGGTCTTGGACATCAGAATGGAGGCGACGGCACGTTTTACATCGGCGGTTTCGTCGATGACGATCGGCACGTTACCGGCACCTACACCGATGGCAGGCTTGCCGGAAGAGTAAGCGGCTTTCACCATGCCCGGGCCACCAGTGGCCAGGATCAGGTTGATGTCGTTGTGCCTCATCAGCGCGTTGGACAGCTCAACAGACGGTTGATCGATCCAGCCGATGATGTCTTTCGGCGCACCGGCGGCAACGGCTGCATCCAGTACCAGCTTGGCAGCGGTATTGGTGGAGTTCTTGGCTCGTGGGTGCGGGGAGAAGATGATGGCGTTGCGGGTCTTCAGGGAGATCAACGATTTGAAGATCGCGGTAGCGGTCGGGTTGGTGGTCGGAACGATACCGCAGATGATACCTACCGGCTCGGCGATGATCATGGTGCCCATCTCGTCATCCTGGCTCAGGATGCCGCAGGTCTTCTCATCTTTGTACGCGTTGTAGATGTATTCGGAGGCGAAGTGGTTTTTGATAACCTTGTCTTCGATGATACCCATACCGGACTCTTCCACGGCCATCTGGGCCAGGGGGATACGGGCATTGCTGGCGGCCAGGGCGGCGGCACGGAAAACCTTGTCTACCTGCTCTTGCGAAAAGCTGGCGAATTCACGCTGTGCTTCTTTGACGCGGGTGACCAGTGCATCCAGTTCAGCCAAATTGGTTACTGCCATGTTTATCTCCTGATGATTTGAAAACTGTTTAGTAAGAGCTTGGCAATGCCCGGCAATTATAGTCGCCCTGTCAAGGCGAGAATCACTATAAGGGGGTATTTACATGCCTTACTAAATTGCTTTCTGAGTCGATTATAGAGCGGGGCTGACTCAGAAAAACTTGATCTGGATCATGTGTAACAAAAGAACAAAAGAAATTTTGTTTCACAATACATGTTTTCCGGATGTTACGCGAATGTAGAGTAGAGCGAAAACGGGATGAACGGTGCGTGAACAGGGCTCCACGCACCATTTTTCAAGCAGTTAGCACTATTACGTCCCAGTGTCCCCGGGTAGGGGCCAAGGGCAGTATGGGGGCTGCATTGTGATAGAAACGGCGATCATCCAGGATCAAATACCCACCAGCGTTTAATTCTTGTTGGAAAAATGGTTGTTCTTTTAATCCATGATAGAGCTGAAGTGCACCACCGCTGACTCCCTCGCTGCCGCAAAAGAACACGCCGATGAAGTCGAAACCATCCTGATGGACGCCCTCCGGTGCAGGAGGCACGCTCTCACCCTGGCCTGTGGTGATCCGCATCTGGTGAATGCCGATCGCCTTGCCATCCGCCAACCGGGTATGGCGGGCAAAACGGGTCAACATCAGCTGGAAGGTCGGGTGGGCGACGAAGGCGGGATCCAGCTCGGCATAGGTTCTGGGCACATCCCCGAGAAACTTGTTGATGGCGGCGGCCTGAAAAAAGACGCCGTTGTCGAGGGGGAAGAAGCGTGAGCCCTCTTTCTCGACGCGGCCATAGCGACGTGCCCGAAAGGAGCCCTGGATATAGGGATCGAGCGGCAGTCGCTCAAAAAAGCCGAGCAGGGGGTCAACCGTGCCTGCTGGCAGCGAATCCAGGTGCCATTGCAACTTGATGTCCGTATCAATCATTACAAAATCCTTGTTTTCTGAAATGAAATGTTGCGCCAAAACTCCGTGGCCGCATAAAACTCGAAGCGATTTTACCAGAATGTTAAATGGCGACAATGTTTATTAACAAATCAATATGTTGAATTTTGGCGATACATTAGAGGAACTAACTGAAAAGCCACGGAAAGGGTGAGATTATTTGATTGGTGAAGGTTGAGGGCATGGTGTAAATTTACGCTCGGTTTATCGGGGTGGCCCGCGTGGCTTTGCTTATTTCTGGATGGCGCCTATGGCAGCAATTGACGTCTCTTTATATCTGAAGTTTTTCATCGGTTTGTTTGCGATCATCAACCCGCTTGGGTTGCTGCCGGTTTTTGTCAGCCTGACCAGCCATCAAACGCCGGAAGAGCGGATGAAGACCAACACCACCGCCAATATCGCGGTGATGATCATCCTGCTGGTCTCCATGTACATGGGGCAGCTTATTCTGGATGGTTTTGGCATTTCGCTGGCCTCGTTCCGCATTGCCGGCGGGTCGCTCATCACCCTGATCGCCTGGTCCATGCTGCAAGGCAAACTGGGGGAGGTGAAGCATAACAAGCAGGAGAAAGGAGAACTGGCCGCACGGGAATCTGTCGCTGTGGTGCCGTTGGCACTGCCGCTGATGGCGGGCCCGGGTGCCATCTCTTCATCTATTGTCTACGCCAGCCAGAGTACCTGGTCCCAGATGCTGGGTATGTCACTGGTGGTGATGGTGTTTGCCTTTTGCTCCTGGCTCATCTTCCGCGCCGCTCCCTTGCTGTTCAAGCTGATGGGCAACACCGGCATCAACGTGGTTACCCGGATCATGGGTCTCATCATGATGTCGCTCGGCATCGAGATCATGGTGGCGGGGATCAAGGGGGTCTTCCCAGGATTGATGTGATTCAGGTCTGTTTTGTCGGAGCCGGTCCTCGTGACCGGCTTTTTATTGTTTCTTTTTGGTTGGTCATTTCCTAGAATCGAGCGGGTTTGTATAAAAAACGTCCATTGCGGGATATTTAAATTCTGAATAATTGGTCAAAAGCTGCTTTTTTGACCATGAAGTCTAGCTATGCCTGACGATATCTATTGCATTATCAGAAATGTCAGGGAATTATGCTGGCAGCGGGGTACTTATCTCGTTGATGGACAAATGCATGGAATGTTCTTGTGGAGTATGGAAATGACTCATAAAAAAACAATGATTAATACCCTCTTGGTGGCAGCACTGTTCGGCGGTGTCAACGCGGCACAGGCCGCCGATGTTCCCGCAGGCACCAAACTGGCTGACGTTCAGCAGCTGGTAAAAGGTAATGGCTCCGAGCCTGCCACCCTAGACCCGCACAAAACCGAAGGAACGGTTGAATCCAATATTCTGCGCGACCTGTTCGAAGGTCTCGTTGCCTCCGGCCCCAAAGGGGAAATCCTCCCCGCCATGGCCGAGTCCTGGGAAACCAAGGACAACAAAAACTATGTGTTCCACCTGCGTAAAGACGCCAAGTGGTCCAACGGGGATCCCGTTACCGCTCACGATTTCGAATTTGCCTTCAAGCGGGCCGTCGATCCGAAAACCGCCTCTCCCTACTCCTGGTATCTGGAGATCCCGACCATCGCCAACGCTTCCGACATCATCGCCGGCAAGAAGCCTGCCGATACTCTGGGCGTGAAAGCGGTCGATGACTATACCTTCGAAGTGCAGCTGGAGAAGGCTGTACCCTATTTCGTCAGCATGCTCTCTCACACCACCACCTACCCGGTGCCGAAGAAGGTGATTGAGAAGTACGGTGACAAGTGGACTCAGCCTGGCAACATGGTATCCAACGGTGCTTATAAGCTGAAAGACTGGGTGGTGAACGAGCGTGTGGACGTCGAGCGCAATCCCAACTACTGGAACAACGCCAAGACGGTGATCAATACCGTCACCTACCTGCCGATCCAGTCCACCAACGCCGAGCTGAACCGTTATCTGGCCGGTGAAGTGGATCTCACCTACAACATGCCCATCGAACGCTTCAAGCAGATGAAGAAAGAGCTGCCGAATGAGGTGAAGGTGAGCGGCTATGTTGGTACCTACTACTACCAGTACAACTTCAAAAAGAAACCGTTTGATGACGTGCGGGTGCGTACTGCCCTCTCTTACGCCATCGACCGCAATGTGATTGCCGACAAGGTGATGGGCAAGGGCGAAACCCCGGGCTACACCCTGGTGCCTGATTTCGTTGACGGTTTCAAGCCGGTGGCACCAGCCTGGTCCAAGCTGACTCAGGCCGATCGTGACGCCAAGGCGAAAGCGCTGCTGACCGAAGCCGGTTTCGGCCCAGACAAGCCGCTCAAGTTCGAGCTGCTCTACAACACCGACGACAACCACAAGAAGGTAGCGGTTGCCGTGGCGTCCATGTGGAAGAAGCTGGGTGTGCAGGTGAGCCTGGTGAACCAGGAGTGGAAAACCTACCTGGAGACCAAGAAGCAGGGCCAGTTTGATGTGGGCCGTGCCGGCTGGATCGCCGACTATAACGAAGCCTCTTCCATGCTGGATCTGATGCAGACCACTCACGGCAACAACGACGGCAAATACTCCAATCCGACGTTTGACAAGCTGATGAACGAGTCACGCAACCAGGTGGATGCCGATGCTCGCAACAAGCTCTATGTCCAGGCTGAAGAGATCCTGGCCCAGGACATGCCGATTGCGCCCATCTATCAGTACGTGACCTCCCGCATGGTCAAGTCCTATGTGGGTGGCTACCCGGCCAACCCGCTGGACAACCTCTACAGCAAAGACATGTACATCATTGCTCACTGAGTAAAATAACAAGTCGCATAACAAGCAGGCCCGCCGGACGGCGGGCCTTTATTACAACCGCGACCCTTTGGAAGCAGTACAGGACAGGAATTGTCTATGTTGAAATTCATTCTCAAACGTCTACTGGAAGCGATCCCGACTCTGCTGGTCTTGATCACCGTCTCCTTCTTCATGATGCGTTTCGCGCCAGGTAACCCCTTCACCAGCGAACGCGCACTGCCGCCGGAAGTGCTTGCCAACATCGAGGCCAAATATGGCCTGGACAAGCCCATCGGCGTGCAATACCTCACCTATCTGGGCAACCTGGTGCAGGGCGATCTGGGCCCTTCCTTCAAGTACAAGGACTTCAGCGTCAATGATCTGGTGAGCCAGGCGCTGCCTGTTTCCGCCAAGATCGGGAGCGCGGCTTTCGTCTTTGCCGTCTTGCTCGGGGTAACTTTTGGCACCATAGCAGCCTTGAAACAGAACACCCTCATCGACTATCTCTTGATGTCGTCGGCCATGGCCGGGGTGGTGATCCCGGGCTTCGTGCTGGCACCCTTGCTGGTGCTCTTCTTCAGTATCTATCTGGGCTGGTTCCCGGCTGGTGGCTGGCAGGGGGGCGGGGTGCAATTCATGGTACTGCCGGTATTTGGCATGATGATGTATTACATCTCCGCCATCTCGCGCATCATGCGCGGCAGCATGATCGAGACCATGAACTCCAACTTCATCCGTACCGCCCGCGCCAAGGGCCTGCCGCTGCGTCACATCATCCTCAAGCACGCGCTGCGCCCGGCCATGCTGCCGGTGGTCTCCTATCTGGGCCCGGCCTTCGTCGGCATCATCACGGGGTCCGTGGTGATCGAGACCATCTTCGGTCTGCCGGGGATTGGCCAGCTGTTCGTCAACGGTGCCCTCAACCGTGATTACTCCATGGTGCTCGGTCTGACCATTCTGGTCGGTGCCCTCACCATCACCTTTAACGCAGTGGTCGATATTCTCTATGCCTTTATCGATCCCAAGATCCGTTACTAAGTCGGGAGTACATCATGGTTGTCACAACTGAAAAACGCGAAGCCGTCGAGGCGTTCGCCCAGCAAGTGGAAGTGGTGGAAGGACGCTCCCTGTGGAAGGATGCCCGTCGCCGTTTCCTGCGCAACAAGGCCGCGCTTACCAGCCTCATCATACTGACCATCATCGGTCTGGCGGTGATCGTGGGACCGCATCTGTCCCAATACACCTTCGACGATCCTGACTGGGGCGCCATGCAGGCGGCTCCGGACATGGAAACCGGCCACTGGTTCGGCACCGACAGCCTGGGGCGCGATCTGTTCGTGCGCACCCTGCTTGGCGGGCGCATCTCGCTGATGGTCGGCATCATGGGGGCCATGGTGGCCGTCATCATCGGCACCCTCTACGGCGCGGCCTCCGGCTTCATCGGCGGTCGGGTCGACAGCCTTATGATGCGGGTACTGGAGATCCTCAACGCCTTCCCCTTCATGTTCTTCGTGATCATGCTGGTGACCTTCTTCGGCCGCAATCTGGCGCTCATCTTCATCGCCATCGGGGCGGTGAGCTGGCTCGACATGGCGCGGATCGTGCGAGGCCAGACCCTGAGCCTCAAGAGCAAGGAGTTCATCGAGGCGGCTCACGTCTGCGGCGTTTCCAAGTGGAAGATCATCACCCGTCACATCGTGCCCAACGTGCTGGGTATCGTGGCGGTCTACGCCACCCTGCTGGTGCCGGGCATGATCATGTTCGAATCCTTCCTGAGCTTCCTGGGGCTGGGCGTACAAGAGCCCATGACCAGCTGGGGCGCTCTGCTGGATGAAGGCTCCAAGTCGATGGAAGTGGCCATCTGGCAACTCCTGTTCCCCGCCGGTTTCATGGTGGTGACCCTGTTTTGCTTCAACTTCCTCGGGGATGGTCTGCGTGACGCCCTCGATCCGAAAGATCGCTGAGAAAGCGGCGAAGGAGCGCTGAAACAACGCGTCGAAGGGCCGCAGAGTGCGGCTCAATCGGGCGGATAGCGCATCGGATCGACAGGAAAACGTCACGAAAGATCGATAAGGAGTTTTTATGAAATTACTGGATGTAAAAGATCTGCGGGTCGAGTTCAAGACCCCGGACGGCAATGTGGTGGCGGTCAACGACCTCAACTTCTCCCTCGCTGCGGGCGAGACCCTGGGGATCGTCGGTGAGTCCGGTTCGGGTAAATCCCAGACCGCGTTCGCCATCATGGGGCTGCTGGCCAAGAACGGCGTCATCACCGGCTCGGCCAAATTTCAGGGCGACGAGATCCTGAACCTGCCGGAGCACAAGCTCAACAAGATCCGCTCCGAGAAGATCGCCATGATCTTCCAGGACCCCATGACCTCGCTCAATCCCTATATGAAAGTGAAGGATCAGCTGATGGAAGTGCTGATGCTGCACAAGGGGGTGAGCAAGGCCGAGGCGTTCGAAGAGTCGGTGCGCATGCTGGATGCGGTCAAGATCCCCGAGTCGCGCAAGCGGATGAACATGTACCCCCATGAGTTCTCCGGTGGCATGCGTCAACGGGTGATGATCGCCATGGCCCTCTTGTGCCGGCCACAGCTGCTGATCGCCGATGAGCCGACCACGGCGCTGGACGTGACGGTACAGGCCCAGATCATGACGCTGATGAACGAGCTCAAGCGCGAGTTCAACACCTCCATCATCATGATCACCCACGACTTGGGCGTGGTCGCCGGCATCTGTGACAAGGTGTTGGTGATGTACGCCGGTCGTACCATGGAGTACGGCCGGGTGAACGACATCTTCTATCGCCCGAGCCATCCCTATACCGAAGGCTTGCTGCGCGCCATTCCCCGCCTCGACACCGAAGGGGAAGAGCTGCCCACCATCCCGGGCAATCCGCCCAACCTGCTGCGTCTGCCCACCGGCTGCCCCTTCCAGGAGCGCTGCCACCGGGTGAGCGAGATTTGCGGTCAGCAATCACCTGTTCTGACGCCGTTCAACGACGGCCGTGAGCGGGCTTGCCATTGGGTATCGGATGCCATGATCAAGGGGGCGAATTAAATGGGTACTGACAAGAAACTGCTGCTGGAAGTGTCCGACCTCAAGGTCCACTTCAGCATCAAGAGTGACAGGGCCTGGCCCTGGGCCAAGCCCTCGGCGTTGAAGGCGGTAGACGGTGTGACTCTGCGCCTGTATGAAGGGGAGACCCTGGGCGTGGTGGGCGAGTCCGGCTGTGGCAAATCCACCTTCGCCCGTGCCCTGATAGGCCTGGTGCCTGCCACCGACGGCAAGGTGGTGTGGCTGGGCAACGATCTGACCAAGCTCGACCAGAAGGCGCTGCGGGAGAAGCGCAAGGAGATCCAGATGATCTTCCAGGATCCACTGGCCTCCCTGAACCCGCGCATGACCATAGGCGACATCATCGCCGAGCCGCTCGTCACCTTCTATCCCAACCTATCCACAGCGCAGGTGAAGGAGAAGGTACGCGCCATGATGAGCAAGGTGGGTCTCTTGCCGAACCTGGTGAACCGCTACCCGCATGAGTTCTCCGGTGGCCAGTGCCAGCGTATCGGCATCGCCCGGGCACTGATCCTGGAACCCAAGATGATCATCTGCGACGAGCCGGTCTCGGCGCTGGATGTCTCCATCCAGGCGCAGGTGGTCAACTTGCTCAAGGCAATCCAGAAAGAGATGGGATTGTCGCTCATCTTCATCGCCCACGACCTGTCCGTGGTCAAACACATCTCGGATCGGGTGCTGGTGATGTATCTGGGCAACGCGGTGGAGCTGGGGACTCGCAAGGAGATCTTCGCCAATCCCCTGCACCCCTACACCAAGGCCCTGATGTCGGCCGTGCCCATTCCAGATCCGGATCTGGAACGCAGCAAGGTCATCCAGATCCTGGAGGGGGACTTGCCATCCCCCATGAACCCGCCGTCCGGCTGTGTATTCCGCACCCGCTGCCCGGTAGCGGGCCCCGAGTGTGCCAAGACTCGTCCCATGCTTGAGGGGAACTTCGACCATGCGGTCTCTTGCCTCAAGGCAGATCCGCTCTGACGGTGGTTTGTTGAACGTGTTTGCGGGGCACCCTGGTGGTGCCCCGATTAATTTTGGCAAGAGGTGAAGATGTCTCTTGGCGTTATCTTTGGCCGCTGTTACTATCCGCGCAACAAGGGGAGTAACTTCTCGCCGGTTTGTCGTCATTACGGTGCACCCATATCCTGCAGTGCACCCGGCAGCCGGGCAGTTGATGCAAATCAGCTGTAAGTGAGACCTTGCCGAGAGGCAAGGTGTATCTGCTCCAAAAGCAAACCCATGCCTCTCGGTCGTGGGTTTTGTCGTATTTGGGAGAAGTGAAAATGGGTGAATGGTGGATGTGGGCCGGTTTCTTCAGCATAGTGCTGGTCCTGTTATGGATTGATATTCGCTTTGTCGGTGGTGGCAAGGCGCACAAGGTGTCGCTCAAAGAGGCGGGCATCTGGTCCCTTATCTGGATCAGCGTGGCACTGCTCTTCAACCTGGCCATCTGGTTCTGGCTGGATCACAGCGCAGGTCGCGAGATCGCCAACCAGAAAGGGCTGGAGTTCCTCACCGGCTACCTGATCGAGAAGGCGCTGGCGGTGGACAACGTCTTCGTCTGGCTGATGCTGTTTGGCTACTTTGCCATTCCGGCCGAGCTGCAGCGCCGGGTGCTGCTGTACGGGGTGCTGGGCGCCATCGTGATGCGCGCCGGTATGGTGTTCGCGGGCAGCTGGCTCATCGAGCAGTTCCACTGGATCCTTTACCTGTTCGGCGCCTTCCTGCTGCTGACCGGGGTCAAGATGCTGTGGGCGGCCGACAAGGAGCCAGACCTCGCCAACAATCCGCTGCTGGGCTGGATGCGACGTCGTTTCAAGGTGACCGAGACCCTGGAGGGAGAGAAGTTCTTCGTTTGGCGTGATGGTGTGCGCTACGCGACGCCGCTGCTGCTCATTCTGGTACTGGTGGAGGTGAGCGATCTCATCTTCGCGGTGGACAGCATTCCGGCCATCTTCGCGGTGACCACGGATCCCTTCATCGTGCTGACCTCCAACATTTTCGCCATCATGGGCCTGCGTGCCATGTACTTCCTGCTGGCCGGGGTGGCCGAGCGCTTTGCTCTGTTGAAGTACGGTCTGGCGCTGATCCTGATGTTCATCGGGGTCAAGATGCTGCTGCTGGATATCTTCAAGATCCCGACTGGCATTGCGCTTGGCGTAGTTGCGCTGATCTTGCTGACCTCTATGGGACTGAGCCTCTTCGTGACCCGTAAAAAAGCGGCTTGAATGCGCATACCATAAAGCACTGACAACAAGGGCTCCCGCGGGAGCCCTTTTTCATATCGCGTTATCAGCGCTTGAGTTTCTTGGGGTTGGTGTAGCCCCAGATGGTGTACATGTCCGCCAGCAAGGCGCCGTTATACTCCTCCAGATCCGCCTGTTTCACTTCTGCCTCACCCTGACGGCCAAACAGCACCACCTCATCACCGGGTTTGACCCCCTTGAGATCGGTCACGTCCACCATGATGGTGTTCATGGAGGTCTTGCCGACTACGGGCACCTTCTGACCCTGGATAAGCACATAGGCTTTGTTGCTCAGTGCACGGCGATAGCCGTCGGAATAGCCCAGCGGCAGGTTGGCAAGCCAGGAGTCGCGCTTGAGGGTGAAGGTGCGGTCATAACCGACGGTGTTGCCGGCCGGGTAGTGGTTGACGGAGGCAACCTGGGTCTTGAACGCCATCACCCGCTTGTATTCGGTGTAGGAGGGGATGGAGTCACCGTAGAGCAGGCCGCCCGGGCGCACCATGTCAAAGTAGGCGTCCGGCACTTCCAGGGTGGCGAAGGAGTTGGCCGCGTGGATGGTGAGCTTGCTGCGATCCAGCTTGCCTGCCTCGATCAGCCACTGGGAGTCCAGCTTGAACTGGGCCAGCCCCATCTTGACGTCCTCTTTCTCCTCCACCGGGAAGTGGGTCATGATGCCGACCGGGGTGATCCCCTTGAGTTTGAGCATGGCCAGTGCATCGGCCTTGGAGTCCGCCAGACGCAGGTCGATGCCGTTGCGGCTCATGCCGGCGGAGTTGAGACCGATATGCACCGGAATATTGGTATGGTGACGCTGGGCGATCTCGGCGATGCCCTGGGCGCTCACCAGACTGCCTATGAGCTCTTCCATCTTGTAGGGCAGGGCCTGCTCCACTTCGTCCGGGGTGGCAGAGCGCACTCGCATCAGACGGCCGGTGAAGCCCTTCTCACGCGCCACGCGGGCCTCTTCGTTGCTGGCGATGCCGATGCAGGGGATGTTGGCCTTGACCACCGACGGCACCAGCAGGTCGATGCCATGACCATAGGCGTCAGCCTTCATGATGGCGCAGATCTGCGGGCCCTTGTCACCGAGGCGATCCTTGAGGGTCTGGATGTTGTGCTCGAAGGCGCCGAGATCGACTTCCAGCCAGGCATTGCTGGCGGTTTGTACCTCGCCATTGCGATGATCGTTTGCCAGCGGCAGATAGGGTGCGGCGACGGCCTGACCGGCCAGCAGGCCCAGGATCAAGGTGGCCAGCAGTGTCTTCTTGTGCATGGGGTGGTTCCTTTTTTATTGTTGGTGTTGAGGTACATGACGGCCTGATCGCGGCCTGTGTCATGCAGATGGGATAAAGTGTAGCCAAGGCATTGTTATTGTTATGAACTTTGTCAATTTCCTGCGGCATTATTCCCGTGGGAAGTGTATCGCAAGGTGTCGATTGTGGCACCTGTCATGGGAGTCAATAGATGATAGATCTGGAGTGTCGTGTTCCGCCCGTGCTGTTGTTCGGCGTCGTGGCGCTGGGCATGGTGGCGTGGGGTGGAACCGGGGAGGGATGGCCCGTCCTCGCGCTGTTGCTGGTGCTGCTGGGAGGATTGTTCGGATTTGGCGCCTTGCTGCGTTTTCGCCGCCAGGGCACCACCGTCAGTCCGATGCGGCCGGAGCAGGCCAGTGCGCTGGTGACGGGCGGGCTATACCGTCTCAGTCGCAACCCCATGTATTTGGGGCTGGTCTGCTGGATGATGGCGCTGGCCTGCTATCTGGGTGGCACGAGCGTCTGGCTTGGGCCACTGCTGTTGTGGGGCTGGCTCGACCGCTTTCAAATCGTGCCGGAAGAGCGGGCGCTGCAGGCTCGCTTTGGTGACGCTTATGCCGATTATTGCCGGCGGGTGAGGCGCTGGTGCTGAGGCCCGCTGTGTCGTCATGAGGAATAAGAAAACGGCCCGCATCAGCGGGCCGTTTTGTATCTTGCTGGCGGGAGAAATCACGCCTTGGCGGTATCCACCTCACCCAGCGGCTCGGTTTCACCCAGGCTGTCTTCGGTCTTGGCCACCACGCTGGCGGCGATGGCGTTGCCCAGCACGTTGGTGGCGGAGCGACCCATGTCGAGGAAGTGATCTATGCCGAGCAGCAGCAGGATACCGGCTTCCGGAATGTGGAACTGGTTGAGGGTGGCGGCGATGACCACCAGGGAGGCGCGCGGCACGCCGGCCATCCCCTTGGAGGTGACCATCAACAACAGCAGCATGGTGATCTGCTGAGCCAGAGAGAGCTCTATGCCATAAGCCTGGGCGATGAACATGACCGCGAAGGTGCAGTACATCATGGAGCCGTCCAGGTTGAAGGAGTAGCCCATGGGCAGCACGAAGCTGGCGATGCGCTTGTCACAGCCGAACTTCTCCAGTCGATCCAGGGTCTTGGGATAAGCGGCCTCGGAGCTGGCGGTGGAGAAGGCCAGCAGTATGGGCTCGCGGATCATGGCCAGCAGGGTCAGCACGCGGCGGCGAATGAACAGGCTGCCCATGGCGATAAGCAGCAGCCAGAGGCAGGCCAGGGCCAGATAGAACTGGGCCATGAAGGTGCCGTAGGTGGCGAGGATGCCGAGCCCTTCCTTGGCAACCATGGCGGCGATGGCACCGAACACGGCGAACGGCGCGAAGTTCATCACGTAACCGGTCACTTTCAGCATGATCTCGGCGGCACTGGCCATCAGCTTGACCACGGGTTTGGCGGCATCGCCCAGCGCGGCGGCGGCCAGCCCGAAGAAGAGGGAGAACACTACTATCTGCAGGATCTCGTTGGTGGCCATGGCCTCAACCACGCTTTTCGGAATGGCGTGGGTGACGAAGTCCTTGAGGGAGATGGCGCTGGCGACTACGCCGGAGCTGGCGGCATCATCCGGCAGGGAGAGGGAGAGACCCACGCCAGGTTGCATCAGGGTGACCATCACCAGACCCAGGGTCAGGGAGAGCAGGGAGGCCAGCATGAACCAGCCCAGGGTCTTGGCGCCGATACGGCCCACGGTGCGGGTATCGCCCATCTTGGCGATGCCGACCACCAGGGTGGTGAAGACCAGGGGGGCGATGATCATCTTGATCAGTCGCAGGAAGATGTCGGTCAATATGGTGATGTCACTGGCAAAGCCAGCGGCCTGATCCGGGGCAAACATGCGATAGCCCTGACCAGTCAGGATGCCAACCAGCATCGCGATGAGGATGGCAACCGTCAATTTATTCATTTTCATGGGGGGGTCCCAGTTTTGATAAGTGCAAAGCGTTTGGGGTGGCAGGGGTGCCACTTCAGTCCGTTTTTGTGATCCGGGCCGTAGATTCCTGACAGCCGGTGTGCTGGCAGCATGCCTAATACGGGGGGGTAAATCCAGAGCCTTGTAGCAGAATTTTATGTTGCCATTAGTTGTATGTGATATAGATCTTGCATTTAACCTATATTAATCGCTGTTTATTTTAATGTTGGCGAGATAATTGGCTTTCATGCATCGTTCGTTTAACGAGCGATGAGACAGGGTGAAGATCAGCAGGGCCGAGGTGCTGTGCTGTACCTGCATCTGTGTCAGAAAGGGATCCGGCTCGTCCGTATCAAAGCCGAATACCGGATGCGAGGGGGTGACCCTGACCGCATCCCGCGACAGGGTCAGCTCGTTCACGTCCACCCACTCGTAGCCTTGGCTCTGCGCTATCTCGCCCGCCCGCTTGAGCACATACTTGCGGGCCGTCTCCCGATCGATCAGCTCGTTGCCGACAAACTCCAGTTGCCATTTGTCCGGCGCAAGGCGGGTGTGGGAAAACCCCGTCTGGCCGTTCCAGAATGATTTCTCGCTGTGATAGGGGGTGGCACAGCCGAGCAGCAGAGCGCTCAGCAGGCAGGCCAGCAACAGATCAGACAGGCGGGTGCCAAAGCCGGACAGGCTGGCAAACCGCCCTGCATGACAACGGGAGCAGAAGGAGAGGGGGAGCAGACGTTGCATCGCGAGGGCCGCTTGGCGAAACACCTCACCACTACAGCACAAACCGATCCGTGAGACAATCGCCGCTCAGGCCACTGCTGGCTGAGCCAAGCCAGGGAATAAAAAAAGGCCTTGTCGTTTGACAAGGCCTTTTTCGGGGAATTTGGTCGGTGTGAGAGGATTCGAACCTCCGACCCTCTACACCCCATGCAGATGCGCTACCTGGCTGCGCTACACACCGACGGAGTCAGCTCGGCTGACGGGGGCTGAGTTTATGGAGATGACCCGACCCTGTCAACAGGGGAAATCCCACTCTGAGACTGTTTGCCTGCTTTGCGAGCAATAGACGCTCAAAGTACCGCCACAGCGGCTAAATCCGGCCATCGAGGGCCCATGTCAGGGGGCTTTTTCAACCCACTGTTCAACCCACCATGCAAACGGCCGCCCGGAGGCGGCCGTTTGCATCAGCGATGAGCGGATCAACGGTTGAAGGTGAGCCGCTTGCCCAGCACCTGATTGGTGACCTGGCCGTTTTGCCAGGCGATCTGGCCGTTGACCAGGGTCATCTCCACCGTGCTGTGGAAGCGGTAGCCGTTGAAGGGGGACCAGCCGCACAGGTAGAGCAGGTTGCTGTCGTTGACCACATAGGGCTTGCCCAGATCCAGCAGCACCAGATCTGCGAAGTAGCCCTCGCGAATGTAGCCGCGATCCTGCACCTGGAAACGCTCGGCCACCGCGTGGGAGGTTTTCTTGACGATGGTCTCCAGGCTGAACACGCCGTTGTGGTAGAGCTCCAGCAGGGCCAGCATGGAGTGCTGCACCAGGGGGATGCCGGACGGCGCCTTGAAGTAGCTGTTCTGCTTCTCCTCCCAGGTGTGGGGGGCGTGGTCGGTGGCGATGATGTCCAGCACGTCATTGCGCACCGCATCCAGCAGGGCGTGCTGGTCGGCGGCTGTCTTCACCGCCGGGTTGCACTTGATCTGGCTGCCCAGGGTGTCGTAATCCGCCTCGTTGAAGAACAGGTGGTGGACACACACCTCGGCGGTGATGTTCTTGTCTTTCAGCTCGCTCAAGTCATGGCTGGCGGTAAACAGCGACAGCTCCTTGGCTGAGGTGAGGTGCAGCACGTGCAGCTTGGCACCGTACTTTTTCGCCAGACCCACCGCCATGCTGGAGGACTTGTAGCAGGCCTCGTCATTGCGAATGCGGCCGTGCTCACGCATCGGCACATCCTCGCCCCACTTGGCGCGGGCCTCGTCTTCCAGCACCTTGATGGAGGGGGTGTCCTCGCAGTGGGTGACTATCATCACCGGGCTCTCGCGGAAAATCGCCGCCAGTGTCTCCTGGTTGTCCACCAGCATGTTGCCGGTGGAGGAGCCCATGAACACCTTGACCCCGCAGGACTGCTTGGGATCGAGACGCTTGATCTCGTCGAGGTTGTCGTTGGTGGCACCGAGATAGAAGCTGTAGTTGGCGGCGGAGGAGTTGGCGGCTATCTGGTATTTGGCTTCGAGGGCATCGAGGGTGGTGGTCTGGGGGTTGACGTTGGGCATTTCCATGAAGCTGGTGGTGCCTCCTGCCACGGCGGCCCGGGATTCACTGGCGATGGTCCCCTTGTGGGTCAGGCCGGGCTCCCGGAAATGGACCTGATCGTCGATCATTCCGGGGATGAGGTGACGACCGGCTGCATCTATCACCACGGCATCGGGCGCCTCTATGTGAGGGGCGATCCGGGCGATCCGTTCCCCTTCAATCAATACATCCGAGGCATAGATGCGGCCTTCATTGACCAGGGTGGCATTCTTGATTAGCAATTTGTTCATGGGGGAGTCCGGTTCCTTTGTCAGTGATCGCGGGTCATAATATCGCAAACTGCACTTTCTCTGTAGCAAGGCCTGACTGATGAAGTTATTTGTAAGAGATTTGACCGTGATCGATTCCAGCTACCTGTGTGAACGCCGTGGCATGGTGGGGGAGAGCTGGCTGGTGGATGTCGAGATGAGCGGCGAGCTCAACGAGATGAGCATGCTGCTGGACTTTGGTCGGGTGAAAAAACTGATCAAGTCGATCATCGATGAAGAGGTGGATCACAAGCTGCTGGTGCCGGCCGAGTGCGCCTTGGTCCATGTGGCTCATCTGGAGGGGGAGGAGAGCACGGTCGATCTGCTGCGCCCGGGTCGCTCCATTCACCTGCGCTGCCCCACCCAGGGCTTTGCCTTCATCCCGGCGCCCCAGATCGACAAGGAGTCCGTCACCCGCTATCTGCTGGCGGTGCTGGCCCAACGGCTGCCCGGCAACATCAAGGACTTGGCGCTGACCCTGCGTCAGGAGCAGATCGATGGCGCCTTCTACCACTACAGCCACGGCCTGAAAAAGCACGATGGCAACTGCCAGCGCATCGCCCACGGCCATCGCTCTCCCATCGAGATCCATGTGGACGGTGAGCGTGACGGTGAGCTGGAGCTGAACTGGGCCGAGCGCTGGGCCGACATTTACCTCGGTACCGAAGAGGACAAGGTGGCCCTCGGCGAGCTGAGCCTGAGCGAGCTGGCCAGAAGCACCCTGAATGAGATGACCAGCACACAGCCGGGTGAGCACCACCTCGGCTTCAAGTACGTGGCGCCTCAGGGGTTGTTCCAGCTTGCCATGCCGGCGGGGGAGGTGGAGATGATCGACACCGACACCACCATAGAGCTGCTGGCCTGCTACATAGCCCGGGAAGTGAAGAAGGCGGTGGGCGACAAGTTCGTGAAAGTCGTGGCCTATGAAGGGGTGGGCAAGGGCGCCATCGCCTACGCCTGATCCCGTGCTCGTTGCCAGAATAAGCAAGGCCCCGCATCTGCGGGGCCTTGTGGTTTCAGGACAATGGAAAAACAGACGGTCTCATCAGGCGCTGAGCCGGAAGCGCTTGACCAGGCTCTCCTGCTGCTCGGCCAGCGAGTCGAGCTGCTGGCTGGTCTCGGCCACCCGCTCGATCCCCTGATAGTTGAGATCCGAGATATCCGAGATGCGGTTGAGGTTGGTGGCGATGTCGGCGCTGGTGGCCTGCTGCTGCTCGGCGGCGGAGGCTATCTGGCTCGACATGTCGCTGATCAGCACCACTATCCCCTGCACCTCCTCCATGGCGTTGTTGGCGTGGGAACTCTGATCCATGCAGCTGTCCATCTCGCGGGAGCACTCCTGCATCACTGTCACCGCCTTGGCGACCCCCTGCTGCAGGTTCTCGATCATGGTCTGGATCTCGCTGGTGGACTGGGCGGTGCGCCCCGCCAGGCTGCGCACCTCGTCGGCCACCACCGCAAAGCCGCGGCCCTGCTCGCCGGCCCGGGCCGCCTCGATGGCGGCATTGAGCGCCAGCAGGTTGGTCTGCTCGGCGATGCCGCGAATGACATCGAGTATGTTGCCTATCTGGTTGCTCATGGCGCTCACATCGCCGATCACCTTGCCGGTCTGCTGCAACTTGCCCGCCAGCTGATGGGTGGTGGTGATGTTGCCGGCCATCACCTTGCGGCCGGTCTCGGAGGCTTTCTCCACGTCCTGCACCCGCTCCAGAGTCTGGTTGGCCGCCTGCGCCACTTCACGCACCGAGGCTTCCATCTGGGTCATGGCGGCGGCGACCGAGGCGGTCTCCTGGCGCTGTTTCTCCAGATCCGCCCGCACCGATTCCGTGGTGTGGCGGTTGTCGTGGGCGGCGTTGTTGAGCTGGGTCGAGGCCTGGGAGAGCTGGCTCAGCACGTCCTCCATCTGCTGGATCAGCAGGTTGATCTGGCTGCCGAGCTGGCCAAACTCGTTCTTGCTGCGAAAACCGATGCGCTGGGTCATGTCGCCCTGAGTCACCTCGGTCAGCACCCGCAGCAGCTCCTTGAGCGGACGGCGAATGGCCTTGCCCAGGGTGTAGGCCACCAGAATGGCCACCAGAATGGCGATGGCGATGCTGATCCCCTGGGTGAGCGTGCTCTGGGCCTGTACCTTGCCGGAGGCGCGTATGCTGGCGTTCATCAGCTGCTGGCTCTGGTCGGTGATCCCCTCCAGCTTGCTCTGGATGCTGACGATGAGCTTGCTGGCCTGCTTGCTCTGCTCACGCATCCGCTCCTGCTGCTGCATCAGCGCCAGGTACTGGGAGAGCACCCCTTCGCTGGCGGTGGTGTCGCGCACGAAGCCGTGCACATAGTGGCCCATGTCATTGTCGAAGTTCTTGAGCTCCCCCTGCAGATCCTTGATGGTGCTGTTGAACCCCTCAATCTGCATCTTGTTGCGCTTGAGCGCTGCCTCGATGGGTGCGGGTATGGTCTGGTTGAGCGCATCCATGGTGGAGAGCTCGATGGCGGAGAGCTTGGTGGTCAGGGTTTCTGACAGCATCTTGATAAAGCTGTCGTCAATGGTGACCATCATGTCGCCGAGGTTCTTCTTGAACTGGGGCAGACTGACCTGAAACTGCCCCTTGGCCTGGTTCACCTTGTGCAAGCGGGTGAGCAGGGCCTGGTGTTCGGTGGGCAGGGTGCCGGTCAGTTGCAGATAGTCGCTGACCAGCTTGTTCAGTGCCGCCATTTCACCCTGCAGTTCAGGGTGCGCCGCCGCCTGCTGGGCAAGGGTGGTGAGCGTCTTGTCGACCTGGGCCTTGGCCTGTTGCAGCTCGGCCACCTCGGCCGGGATCTGCTTGGGATCCTGCTCGGTCAGCACGTCGGTGAGCCACTTGTTGGCACTGAGCAAGCTGATCTGGGTTTGACTGCTGGCGAGCACCAGCGGCATGGATTGCCGGGTGACCTGATCCAGCGCCTGATTGAGCTCGCTCTGGCTGCGAAAGGTGAGTACCGAGGTGGCCGCCATCACGGCCACCAGAATGGCAAAGCCTAAATAGACCCTCTGCAAGATGGAGAGGTCTGACATTGTTTGTTTCATTATTGTCCCGCTGTATATGCAAAAGTCCCTTGCCTGAATACCCCGTCCATTTGATACCCTGCTACCACTCTGGGCGAGCGACGCCATCTGACGTCTTCCGGCTATCGGTATTTTTAACAATAACTGAAGAGAATGGGACAACGGCTGTGTCAAATGTCGGCTTGTGTCACACTTGACGGGCCCTGATGGCCACCTCGGGAGTCGCTTGAGGTTGGTGTTGAATTTTCTTTTTCATATAAAGGAGTTATCCATGGCGCAAGAAACCATTTTCAGCAAAATCATCCGTAAAGAGATCCCCGCCGACATCCTTTATCAAGACGATCTGGTGACCGCATTTCGGGACATTCAGCCCAAGGCAAAGACCCATATCCTGATCATCCCCAATGTACTGATCCCCACGGTCAACGACGTGGAAGCCGAACATGAGCTGGCCCTCGGCCGCATGTTCACCGTGGCCCGCAAGCTGGCCAGCGAGGCCGGGATCGCCGAGGATGGCTATCGCCTGATCATGAACTGCAATCGCCACGGCGGGCAGGAGGTCTACCACATCCACATGCATCTGGTGGGGGGTCAATCCCTGGGGCCGCTGCTCTGCCTGTGATGCACTCGTTTCCCCGTCTGGCCGGCCTGTTGCTGGCCAGCGCCTTGCTGGGGGGCTGCGCCTCCCACTGGCAGGACATGTTCGTCTCCTATTCCGATCAGATGGTGCCGCTGCGCAACCAGCTGCTGCTGGGGCACGCTGCCGAGGCGCTGCCCGAGGTGCGCGAGTCCACCCTGGGGGACGACACCTATGTGCTGGATCGGCTCGAGCAGGGCCGCATCGCCTGGCTGGCCGGTCAGGATGCGGGCAGCAAGCAGGCCTTTGCCGCCGCCGACAGCCGCCTCGAGTGGGAAGACAATCAGGCCGAATACCGGTTGAGCCAAGGGCTGGGTCAGGCGGGCAGCCTGCTTACCAACGATCAGAGCATGGCTTACCTGACCCCGGATTATGAGCGCACCATGCTGCATCACTATCTGGCCCTCAACTATCTGCAACGGGGAGACGCCGACGGCGCCCTGGTGGAGGTGCGCCGGGCCAATCAGGTGCAGGAGCGGGCCCTCAAGGCGCGGGCGGGGGAGGTCAGCAAGGCCAGAGAGAAAGGGGCAGAAGCCAGCACCGAGCGGGAGATGCGCCAGCTGATGTCGCGTGGGGCACCGGATCTCGACCGGCTGATCGGCCAGGTGAAAAACGGCTTTCAAAACGCCTACACCTTCTATTTCTCCGGCGTGCTCTATGAGGCGTCCGGGGATCTCAACGATGCCTGGGTCGACTATCAACGCGGCTACCAGATAGCGCCGGACAACCAGAGCCTGCAGGATGCCTTGCTGCGCCTGGCGAGGCTGCGCGGCTCCCCCGATGAGCTCAAGGAGACCGAGAAGAAGCTGGGTCGCAAGGCGCCGCCGTTGGTCAAGGATCAGGGGCAGCTGGTGGTGCTGTTTGAAGATGGTCTGATCCCGGCGCGGCGCGAGCTGTTCCTGCCGCTGCCCATCGCCACCTCCAGCGGCGATTTTCGTACCTTTACCGTGGCCGTGCCCTATTACGACAATCGGGCCAGCAACACCGGGCCGCTGACGGTATCTGTGGGCAAGCGGGTTGAACAGACCAGTGAACTGGTGCGACTGGAGGCGTTGGCCGCCAAGGATCTACAGGAGCGGTTGCCGGGCATGCTGACCCGTCAGGCGCTGCGGCTGGTGACCAAGGAGCAGCTGAGGCGCACCGCCGCCAAGGAGGGGGGCGATGTGGGCAATATTCTGGTCGGCATCTTCAATACCCTCTCGGAGCGGGCCGATACCCGCAGCTGGCTGACGTTGCCGGCCCAGGCGTCCAGTTGGCAGGGCATGCTGCCGGCAGGCGAGGTGCAGCTCACTCTGGGGGCGGGCAGCGCCATGCGCACCCTGCCGCTCACCGTCCACGGCGGGCGTACCACCCTGGTGTGGGTGCAGCGGCTCGGCGCCGGTCTGACGACCCGGGTGATGCCGCTGTAGCGGCGGACAATGGCAATACACATGAATGACCGGTCGAGCCCCTGGGGTCGCCGGCAAGGAGAGCAAGATGAAAGCACACGAATTAGCTCTGGGTCTGGTTCTGCTGCTGACCGGCTGCGCCACCAATACCTCCGGCGTGGCGCTCTATGGCGCGGCGGGGGCCGCTGCGGTGGCGGAGCAACATCAAAATGTCAACGTTACCCTGACCGAGCTCAGCCGGCGCGAGCAAAACGGCCTGCTGCAAGTCAATGTGGCGGCGGCCAGCACCCAGCGCGGCGACAACAAGCTGCAATACCTGTTCTATTGGTATGATGAGGCGGGGCAGGAGGTGGCCAGCGATGGCCGCGGCTGGACCCCGCTCAAGCTGCACGGCTATCAGACCCGCACCCTGTCTGCCCTGGCGCCGAACCCGGCCGCCCGGGGCTACCGGATTTACGTACGCGAAGTGATTGAGGAATCCTACTGATGAAAATGAATCATGCCCTGCTGATTTTGAGTGGCGCCCTGCTGCTGGGCGGCTGCTCCAGCACCACCGTCAGCTATGGTGATCCGACCGAAACCGAGACAGTCACCGTCGATTACGGTTCAAGCGATCTGCAGGCCATTGCCGACAAGATGGCGGATTCCATGCTGGCGTCGCCGGCCACCAGCGAGATCACCGCCGGCGGCCGTCCCGTGATGTTCATGGATTCCATCCGCAACAAGACCTCGGAGCACATCGACACCGAAGCCATCACCGACACCATTCGCACCAAGCTGTTGCGCGCCGGCAAGTTCCGCTTCGTCGACATGAGCAAGGTAGCGGCGGTCAAGCAGCAGCTTGAATACCAGCAGAGCAGCGGCATGGTGGATCCCGCCTCCATGGTGCGTCTGGGCAAGCAGACCGGGGCCCGCTACATGGTCTATGGCAACCTCGCCAGCATCGTCAAGGACAACGGCAAGGTGAAGGATGTCTACTACCAGATGACCATGAACCTGATGGATCTGCAAAACGGCGAACTGTTGTGGGCCGATCAGAAAGAGATCCGCAAACAGGCGAAGAAATCCACCTTTGGCTGGTGATTTGGCAGAGCTGGAGCTGCTGACCAGTCTGCCGGCACTCTGGCGTTCGGGGCGGCTGGAACCCTTGGCCCGCGGCCTGACCAACTGCAACTATCGACTGCGCCTCCCCTCGGGGCGCAGTCATTTTTTGCGGCTCGGTCATCCGGATCCCTGCCGGCTCGGCATTGACAGGGCAACCGAGTGGCAACTCTATCGGGGGGCCATGGGTCAGGGGCTGGCGCTGCCCTGCCATCACAGCGACCCCGTCAGCGGCCTGATGCTGCTGGATTGGTGCGATGAGCCCAACTGGGCCGAGGCGCCCCCGCCGCCCGCCGAGCAGCCCCGGCTGCTGGCCGGGGTGCTGGTGCGGCTGCACCGGCTGCCGGTGCCGGCCGTGGTGATGGCGGTGCGGGCTCATGCCGCCGGTTATCGCGACCGCCTGGCCCGGATCCCTGACTGGTTGCCTGCGCTGGAGCGGGGGCTGCTCGCCAGCCGCGAGCCCGATGATTGCTGGCTCCCTTGCCATCATGATCTCAATCCGGCTAATTTGTTGGGAACCCGGCCCTGGGTCATCGACTGGGAGTATGGCGCCGCCGGGCATCCCGGTTTCGAGGTCGCCAGCATCCAGCGCACCCACGGCTGGGACGACGGCCAGCGAGAGGCGCTGGAGAGCGACTATCTTGAGCGGGCAGGGGCGAAATTGGGAAGCCTGGGCTTTCAGAGCCAGGCATTTCTGCCCTGGGTCGACTACATAGGGCTGCTGTGGGCGCTATTGATGGCCGAGCAAGACCCCGGGCCCGATTACCAGGCCCTGATCGACACGAATCGTCAACGGCTGGAATAGTGTTGGTGCTTGGGCTGGCTTGTCAGGCCCTGCCCGACACGAATAGCCACCTATCAACGGCTGGCATAGGCAGGATCAGATCGATATGCATCATCAACTCGTCAACCTTCGGAGTCGTACATGGTGACCTCTTTTTCCTGGCGTCAGCCCCGCAGCTGGAGCCTGGTGTTGATCTGTCTGCTGCTGGTGGGCTGTTCCACCCGGGTGGTCTATTACTGGCTGGACGTGGCCATCGTTTGGCAGCTGGATGACTATTTCTCGCTGGATCGCAGTCAGAAGCGGCTGCTGGACAACGAGGTGAAGGGGCTGATGGCCTGGCACCGTCAGTATGAGGTGCCCCGCTATGCCGATGATCTGGACGCGTTGGCCAAAGCCGTGGCGAGCCCCATGAGCCCGGCCCAGGTCTCTCTTCATCTGGCTGCTGCCCAGCAGAGCCTGACTCGTACCCTGGAGAACACGGTGCCCCGCGCCGTCCGGCTGGCGCGCACTCTGACCGAATCGCAGGTGGCCATGTTCATGAAGGACAGGCTCAGCCGGCAGACAGAGCGGGAGCAGGAGTTTGCCAGCAAGCCCAAGGCCGAGCTGCTCAAGGAGTTCACCGACAAGATGAACGAGCGGCTGGTGTTCTGGATTGGCGAGGTGAAACCGGCCCAGGCGCCGCTGGTGGCCCAGTGGGTGGAGTGGCAGTACGAGCTGCAGGCACCCTGGCTGGAGTTTCAGACCGCCTGGACCAAGGAGCTGGACAGGCTGATGCAGCAGCGTCAGAGCCCGGACTTCGGTGCGCAGCTCACGGCTCTGTTGCAACAGGGGGACGGCCTGATGGATGGTCGTTTCACCGGCTACACGGATCAATCACGCCAGCGCACCGTCAACTGGCTGAGCGCCCTCAGCCAGTCGCTGGACATCTCCCAGCGCGCTCATCTCTACACCCTGCTCAAGGGCTATGCCCGCGATTTCAGGCAGATGTCGGAGGGGTAACAAGGTGGAGAGTGCCGCAGGGCGGGGGGCGGTCGGTCCCCATTCCCTTGTTCTGGTCGGGGCCCTGTGGTAGTTTGCCTTTCTATTATTTGGGAATTAACTTTTTGAGCCTGCTGGACAAAGTGAAACTGGCGTTGATGACACTGCTCATCTCGCTCACTCTGTTGCTCTCTACCGTCTCGGTGGAGGGGCTCAAGGTATCCGCGTCTCAGGCTGCGTCCCCACATGGCCAGCTGATGAGCGATGCCGGCACGGGCGATCAGTCCGATACCGTGCTGGTGATCCACAGCGCCAGCGACAGCGACGACGGGGTCGTCAAGTTTGTCGGCTCCCACCAGAATCATCTGCTGCGGCTCGAACACTCCCTGCGTAGCGATCATCAGCCCGGCAGCGTCGTCTACGAGCTGATCATGAGCTGGTCACAGCAGGCTATCCTGCTGCTGCTGTGCGGCCTGCTGCTCTATGCGGCGCTCTTCTACCCCAAAAACAGCTTCCGCGACCGCTTTGCCACCATTCACCGGCACAGGTTGCAACGCCAACACCTGCAATACCGCTTCTCCCAGAGTTATCTCGCCTGATCCCGATGGGGTCCGGCCTTGCTGCGCTGCCTCATCGTCTCCTGTAAAGCCTGCTCACCGTGCGTGAACGGGCGTCCAGTCTCATTTGTATTTTCTTGCGTACCGCCCCCGCCATGGGTAGCGAGCGCGCCGCCTTCTCCTGACAGAGGCTTTTGCCATGAGAAAAAAGAGTCGTACCACCCTGAATCGCATGAGTATGTGGCAGTACGCCCTGCTGCTGCTCATGCTGTTCACCTTCGCGTTTTACTCCCTGCCCACCTTCTTCGGTGAGCAGCCTTCCCTTGGCCTGCACGGCCAGACCAGCCTGACCGAGGCACAGCGCACTCTGCTGGCCGACAACCAGATAGCGCCGCTCAAACAGGTGCAACAGAAAGAGCGGGTCGAACTGGTGTTCAACAGCCAGTCCGAACAGCAGAGGGCCAAGCAGCTGCTGGAGCAGCAGGGCTATGACAGCGCGGCCCTGACCCTGGAGTTCTACTCCAATGCCCCGACCTGGATCAGCCAGCTCGGCGCCGCCCCCATCAAGCTCGGGCTGGACCTGCGCGGCGGCTCCCAGCTGCTGATCGGGGTCGATCTCAGCTTCGTGGTGGACAACCAGACCAGAAACCTGGTGGACATGCTGCGCACCCAGTTCCGCGAGGCGCGCCTGCGGGGCGCCAACGTGGCCCGGGTGAGCGAAGGGGAGGTGAGAGTCACCCTGCCCGAGGTGGCCGATCAGGCGCCCTGGCTCACCATCATCAAGGATTCCGCCGGTACCCGGCAGGACCAGTGGCAACTCAATCGCAGCGGCAACGAGCTGCGGCTGGTGATGAGCGAGGCCGAGCGCACTCTCCTGGCCAACAACGCCGTGACCCAGAACCTGTCAATTTTGAAAAAGCGGATCAACGAGCTCGGCATAGTCGAGGCCTCGGTCCAGCGTCAGGGCCAGGACGGTATCCGCATCGAGCTGCCCGGGGTGCACAATCCCAAGCAGGCCAAGGAAGTGATAGGCGCGACCGCGTCGCTGGCCTTCTACGAGGCCCAGGCCGACAGCCGCTTTTTCATGGCGGATCGCAGCGGTCAGGCCGTCGGTCTGGCCCGCAAGCCGGTGCTGAGCGGCGAGCACATCGTCGATGCCCGCGCCAATATGGGCGAGATGGGCCAACCCCAGGTCAATATCGTGCTCGACAGCCTGGGTGGCAGCAAGATGAACCAGTTCAGCCGCCAGCACGTGGGCAAGCCGATGGCCACCGTCTTCACCGAATACAAGACCAACGCCCAGGGCAAGCTGCGCGCCCAGAGCGAGGTGATCAACGTCGCCACCATCCAGACCGCCCTTGGCAACCAGTTCCGCATCACGGGTATTGGCAGTCTGCCAGAGGCCCAGGAGCTGGCCATGCTGCTGCGGGCCGGCGCCCTCACCGCGCCCCTCAAGATCCTGGAGGAGCGCTCAATCGGCCCGACCCTGGGCCTTCAGAACATAGAGGCGGGCTTTACCGCGCTGGCGTTCGGCATGGCGGGCATGATGCTGTTCATGATGGCCTGGTATCGCAAGTTCGGCTGGGTCGCCATCACGGCACTCATCGCCAACCTGCTGATGCAGGTGGGCATGCTGGCCGTGCTGCCGGGGGCCGTGCTGACCCTGCCGGGGATCGCCGGTCTGGTGCTCACGGTCGGCATGGCGGTGGATACCCATGTGCTGATCTTTGAGCGGATCAAGGACCGCCTGCGGGAGGGGGGGAGTCTCGCCAACGCCATCGACTTTGGCTATCGCTCGGCGTTTCGCACCATCTTCGATGCCAACATCACCACCCTGATCTGCGCCGTGGTGCTCTACTCCATCGGCTCGGGCCCGCTGCAGGGTTTCTCCATCACCCTGATCCTGGGTCTCATCTCCAGCATGGTGACCGGCATCTGGGGCACTCGCGCCATCATCAACCCCCTGTGGGGCAAACGCAGCGACAAGCTGCTGAGGGTGTGACCGTGACCCCTGCATTCACTCTGTGCCATAGCGCCGCGCGTTCGAGCCTGCTGTGCGCCTGCGCCACGCGCTTCCGGTTGGGAAGCCCGAGTCAGCTGTTGTCGAGGATAAAACTATGTTGAGAATGATCGTTGCCATGGGCCTGACCCGCTGGCGTTACATCGGGTTGTGGATTTCCGTGCTGCTGACCGTGGCAAGCATTGCCGTGCTGGCCATCAACGGGCTGTCGCTCGGGCTCGACTTTACCGGTGGCATACTGCTGGAGTTTCGCATCCAGACCCTGAAAGAGGCCCATGAACTGAACGCCCTGCTGAGCGCCCCGCTGGCAGGGGCGGTCGAGCTGAGCGGCGCCGGCGTGCCCGGCGAGTGGTTGATCAAGCTGCCGCCCCACGAACTGCCCTGGGCGGCGGAGGAGCTGGCGGTCATGCTGGGTCAACAGCTCAACTTGCCGGTGGAGCTGCTGCGCACCACCATAGTCGGCCCTCAGGTGGGCGCCGAGCTATTCCAGCAGGGGATGCTGGCGGTGCTGGTGGCCTCCTTGGCCATCTCCGCCTACCTGGCGGTGCGTTTCGAGTGGCGTCAGGCCATCGGCATCCTGGTGTCTGTGCTGCACGACGGTCTGGTGGCCATGGGGCTGCTGGCGCTGTTCAACATCGAGTTCGACCTCAACGTGATCGCCGGCCTGATGGCGGTGATTGGCTATTCCCTCAACGACAGCATCGTCATCTCGGACCGGTTGCGGGACATCTTGAGCTCACGCACCAAGCTCTCCATCCACGACTGCTCGGATGTGGCGATCAAGGCGACCTTCAGCCGCACCATGATCACCTCGGGCACCACCCTCTTTACCGTGGGCGCCTTGCTGCTGTTCGGCGGCGATGCCCTCTACGGCTTCGCTTTCACCCTGTTCGCCGGCATCCTGGTGGGGACCATCTCCTCCATCACGGTCGCCTCCACCGTGCAGGAGCTGCTGGGTCTCTCGCCCCTGGCCTACCAGAAGAAAGAGGAGGAGCTGGCTGAGGCAGCGTGATGCCTCTTGTCCACTCCCTGTATGCAAAACGGGCCCATCGGGCCCGTTTTTTTATCTCAGCAGGTGGCCTAGAAGCCGGAGCCCGGTTGCTGCAAAAATTCGGCCTCCTCCGGCGTGCTGCTGCGACCCAGAATGGCGTTGCGGTGAGGGAAGCGGCCAAAGCGTTCGATGATCACCTGATGGCGGCGGGCGAAATCGGCGAAGCCCTCGAAGGTGGCCTGCGCCGGACCGCCGGCCTGCTCGGCTGCCAGCGCCTCGAACAGGGTCACGCTGCGGACTTGCTGCTCGCGCGATTCGGCGTGCTCCAGCGGCAGGTAGAAGAAGACCCGCGCCAGCGGCGAGAGCGCCTTGTCTGTCCCCAGCGACAAGCCCTTCAGACAGAGAGCCCGGGCCAGCGGGTCCTGGGCAAAGGCACCGGGCGTGGCGCGATGTATGTTGCGTGGCAGTTGATCCAGCAGCAGGATCAGTGCCAGCCGGCCGACGGGCACCTCGGCCCAGTGGGCCAGCGATCCGGTGGTGGCTGCGTCGGCCAGCGCCCCAAAGCGGCTGGCGATCAGCGCATCGGTTTCGCTGCTTTTCCCCCACCAGAGCGGGGCTTGCCGTTTGGCGCGGGTGGCGTCGTCGGCCTCATCGCCAAACCAGAAATCGAGCAAAGATTGCCAGGGTTGCATGGGAACTCCTTGAGCCGGGGTGGCTCGGGGTGAAACAAGGCCAATTGACCCTGATGTGGTTGCTGCCTAACGGGCGGCTTCTCGTTACACTGTGCCATCTTTTGCCTGAAACAAGGAACCCCCCTTTGGTTGGCATTCGCCTGTGGCGTCTGCCCGAGGGGATTTTTCCATTGATATGAGGAATGCCTGATATGGCCGGAACCAGTTTGTTGGCCCTGCTTGATGATATTGCCAGCGTACTCGATGACGTGGCCCTGATGACCAAGGTGGCCGCCAAGAAGACCGCCGGTGTACTGGGGGATGATCTCGCCCTCAACGCCGAGCAGGTCTCAGGCGTGCGGGCCGAACGGGAGCTGCCCGTGGTGTGGGCCGTGGCCAAGGGGTCGTTTCGCAACAAGCTCATTCTGGTACCGGCCGCCATCGCCATCAGCGCCCTGGTGCCCTGGCTCATCACCCCCTTGCTGATGCTGGGGGGCGCCTATCTCTGCTTCGAGGGCGCAGAGAAGCTGGCCCACAAGTTTCTACCCCACGATGCAGCAGAAGGTGAGCCGAGCAGCCAGGTTGTTCCCGACGATCTGGTGGCCTTCGAGCAGCAGAAGATAAAGGGGGCCATTCGCACCGACTTTATCCTCTCTGCCGAGATCATCGTCATCGCGCTCGGCACAGTGCAGGGCAGCAGCCTGGGTTTGCAGATCTCGGTGGTGGCGGGCATAGCCCTGCTGATGACGGTGGGTGTTTATGGGCTGGTGGGTCTTATCGTCAAGCTCGACGATATCGGCCTGCACCTGCTGCAAAAGCCCGATGGCGGCCCCTTGCGCCGGGCCGTGGGGCAGGGGTTGCTGGTGACGGCGCCGCGTCTGATGCACCTGCTGGCGCTGGTGGGGACCATCGCCATGTTCATGGTGGGTGGCGGCATTCTGGTGCACGGTTGGCCCTTCGCCCATCACCTCGTTGAAGGGGCGGCCGCAGCCCTTGCCACCTTGCCATCCGTGGGCGCCGTGCTGGCCGCGGTGACGCCGACCCTGCTCAACGCCGTGGCCGGTGTGGTGGCGGGCATGGTGCTGGTGCTGGCCATGACCCTGGTGAGCAAACTCAAACCCGCCAAATAACGGCGGTCTGTCCACTGTTTGTGCTCGACCGACAGAGGCCGTCGCACAGGTGATTGTTCGTCTTGTTTGTTGACTCGGATGGGGGCTGGGCAAGTGCCGGTCCCCTTCGTACTATCCGAACTGGCACCAGCCCACAGAGGCGGGGCCACATGACATGGATGCAAACAAACAAGGACTATCATGAACCCACCCGTTTGGCTGGATGATCACATCTATGCCGCCCCCGATTGCCCGGCGATCGACGCCGATTTCCAGCGTGCCCGCGAGGCCCTGAACAGCCTGCAGCACTTGCTGGATGAACTGCCCAAGACCACCGACATCAATGGCTTGCGCCACCTGCTGCGGGCCATCAGATCCTGCTGGACCGACGTTTGCCGGCTGGCCTGGAACAGCCAGACCTATGCCTATAACCGGCTCAGTCGCAATGGTCGCGACGAAGCGGCGCGTGCGCTGCTCTCCCGTGGTCAGCAGTTGCAGGCGACCCTGGCCCAGCTCAGCAAACCTGTGGCCCTGTTCTGGGCAAGTGCCCCCGAGGGGCAGGTGCGGGCCTTGCTGCAGGATCCCGAGCTGTTCGAACTGGCCTATGCCATCCGTCACGACAGGCGTCAGCAGGATCAACGGCTCTCCTTGGAGAGCGAACAGCTGATCGCGGGGCTGGGGGTGGATGGACTGCAAGGCTGGGGGGATCTCTACGACAGTCTGGTGGGCCGGCTCAGGCCGGTCGTGGACGGAGAGCCCATGGGGCTGGCCCAGGCGGAAAATCTGCTGGCTCACCCGGATCGGGCGCGTCGTGCCAGCGCCTGGCACGGCATTCAGGCCGCCTGGCAGGCCGAGCAGGAGACGGTAGCCGCCATCCTCAATGCCATCAACGGCTGGCGCAACGAACTCGCCGCCCAACGTGGCAAGACGCGTCGGCTCGATGCGTTGGATGTCTCCTGTCATCAGAGCCATATCGAGCGCGCCACCCTGGATACCCTGATGGCCGAGACTGACGCCCACAAGACGCTGGGACGGCGAGCCCTGCGCGCCATGGCCAGCGCCCGGCAGATCACCGATTTTGCCCCTTGGGATCTCTATGCCCCGGCGCCCGCCGCGACCCCGGCCCTGCTCAGCTTTGAGCAGGCGCTGACCCTGGTGGTCGATGCCTTCGCCGGGTTTGACCCCGAAATGGGGGCCTTTGCCCGCATGATGGCCGACAAGGGCTGGATTGACGCGGCCCCCAGCGCAAACCGGCGCAGCGGTGCCTACAGCACCGAATATGCCGATCCCCCCGAGCCTCGGGTGTTTCTCACCTTCGAGGGCACCATGGACAACCTCATCACCCTGGCTCACGAGCTGGGGCACGCCTGGCACAGCTGGCTGCTGCGGGACTTGCCGCTGGAGCAGCGGGACTACCCCAAGACGCTGGCCGAGACCGCCTCCCTGTTTGCCGAGGCCCTGGTGCGTGATGCCCTGTTGGCCGCCACCGACAAGATGGAGCCGCGCCGGGCCATCGCCTGGCTGGACGGGGAGCGGGCCGCCAGCCTGCTGCTCGACGTTCCGGCCCGCTTCACCTTCGAGCGGGCCCTAGTGGCTGCGCGCGAGCAGGGCTATGTGGGGGCAAGCCAGCTGCGGCAGATGATGAAATCCGCGCAGCAGCAGTGGTATGGTGACACCCTCAGCCAGTACGACGAGCTGTTCTGGGCCAGCAAGTGCCACTTCTCCATCGCCGATCTCGGCTTTTACAACTACCCCTATCTGTTTGGCTACCTGTTCAGCCTGGGGCTCTATGCCCAGAAGGAGCGGGCCGGGGGCGAGTTTGCCCAGGCCTATCGCGCGCTGCTTACCGACACGGGCTGCATGAGCGCCGAGGATCTGGTGGAGAAACACCTGGGGGTCGACATTCGCGAACCCGCCTTCTGGCAGGAGAGCCTGCGCTATGTGGAGGAGGCGGTCGACCGCCTCGAGCGACTGGTGTGACGGGCTGGCCCATCTGATCGAATCGGTTGATCAGACCGGCCGTTCGGGGTCGCCCCGGCGGCCCCTGTTTCTTTCGTGGCGAGTCCGCAGCGGCCCGGCCACGCGCATTTCACCCAGGGCAGCCTCTGCCCCCTGATATTGATGACGAGCATTTGATGCAGCAACGAATGTACCCACAACAGTGGCACAACCAGCATATCTATCCCGCCCTCGACTGCCCCGAGCTGGAAGCGGACATGAGCCTGGCCCGTGCCAACCTCGCCGAGCTTGCCGGTTTTATCGACGGTCTTGAGCAGGTGTCGGGCAACACCGACGACTTGCCCGATTTTTTGCGGGAAGTGCGTCTGCGGGCCCAGCAGATCCGCAATATCGGCTGGAACGTTGCCGTGCTGGCGGCATCAAGGGGCAGTCAGGATGCCTGCGATCCGCTCGCCAAGCAGCTGGCGTCCCGCGCCCGTGCCCTCAACGCCGATCTGTTCAAGACCCTGGCGCCGGTGGAAGATCTGATGCTGGGACTGCCCGAACCCGAGTTTGAGCGGCTGATGCAGGATCCCTTGCTCGGAGAAGAGGATTACCGGCTGCGCCATGAGCGCCGGCTGCAGGATCAACGCCTGCCGGTGGAGGCGGAGCAGCTGGTGATTGGGCTTGGCACCGACGGGCTGCACGCCTGGGGCAACCTTTACAACGATCTGGTGGGCAAGATCCGCCTCGTTATCGATGGCCGCGAGATGGGGCTGGCCGAGGCGAGCAATCTGCTTTCCAGCCCGCTGCGCGCCCTGCGCCGGGAAGCCTTCGACGCCATCAGTGCCGGCTGGGAGAGGGAGCAGGATACGGTGGCGGCCATCCTTAATGCCCTCAACGGCTGGCGGCTGGAGCTTTCGCGCCAGCGCGGTAAGCAGCGTGTGCTCGATGCGCTGGATCTCTCCTGCCATCAGAGTCACATAGAGCGCACCACCCTGGATACCCTCATGGCCGAGACCTATCACGCCCGGGGTCTGGGCCAGCGGGCGCTGGGCCTGATGGCGAAGCGGCTCGGCATCGACGATCTGGGGCCGGAGGACTTGTTTGCACCGCCCCCGGCCGCCAGCAGCCGCGAGATCCCGTTCGAGGAGGCGATCGCGATCATCGAGGGGGCCTTTGCCCGCTTCGATCCCGAGATGGGGGAGTTTGCCCGCATGATGGCCGAGAAGGGCTGGATCGATGCAGCGCCGACCCCGAACCGGCGGACCGGTGCCTACTGCACCAAGTTTGCCGATCCGGTGGAGCCGCGGGTCTTCATCACCTATGCCGGCACCATGGACAACGTCATCACGCTCGCCCACGAGCTGGGTCACGCCTGGCACAACTGGCTCATTCGCGATCTGCCCATGAGCCAGCGCAGCTACCCCATGACGCTGGCCGAAACCGCCTCCATCTTCGCCGAGACCCTGGTGCGCAGCGCCCTGTTCGAACAGGCGCAGACACCGGAGCAGCAGCAGGCCATCGCCTGGGCCGAGGCCGACGGCGCCGCCACCTTCCTGGTCAACATTCCGGCCCGCTTCGCCTTCGAGCAGGCGCTGGTGACCGCCCGCGGACAGGGCTATGTGTCGGCTGAGCGGCTCAAGACCCTGACCGACGAGGCGTGGGGCCGCTGGTATGAAGGAAGCCTGACTCGCTATCACCCCCTGTTCTGGGCGGCCAAGGCGCACTTCTCCATCGCGGGGCTCGGGTTTTACAACTACCCCTACCTGTTTGGCTATCTGTTCAGCCTGGGGGTTTATCAGCAGTTGATGAGCCGTCAGGCGGCGGGGGAAACGAATGTGGCCGAGGCGTATCGCGCCCTGTTGCGCGATACCGGCCGCATGAGCGCCGAAGATCTGGTGGCAAAACACCTGGGTCAGGATATCCGCGAGGCCGCCTTCTGGCAGGGCAGCATGGCGCTGGTGGCGGCGGCGGTGGATCGTTTCGAGCAAACCTGCGGCTAAGGGGACTCTGGCAAGCGAATGCGCCGCCGGGCAGTGTATCTGCCCGGCGGCTTTTTTATGGCCGGGGGTCGACTGGCCGAACCGGGCCCACCAGCAGGGGGCGGGGCTGGTGGCTGAGATCCGGCTGGTAGCCGTTGAAGAAGAGGTTCAGCAGCACCGAACTCAGGGTCGCCAGCAGGATACCGCTGTGCAGCAGCGGTTGCAGCGCGGCGGGAAAGTGCTGAAAGAAGTGGCCGGAGACGGTGGGGATCATGCCTATCCCCAGGCTGATGGCGACGATATAGAGGTTGTGACGGTTGCTGTTGTAATCGGCCCGCGCCAGGATGCGAATGCCGGTGGCCAGCACCATGCCGAACATGACGATGCCGGCGCCGCCGAGCACGAAGGGGGGAATGGAGGCGACCATCAGCGACATCTTGGGGATCAGGCCAAAGGCGAGCAGTATCCCCCCCGACATGACGCAGACCCAGCGGCTCGACACCCCGGTCACGCTCACCAGCCCGATATTTTGGGAAAACGAGGTGTGGGGAAAACTGTTGAAGATGCCGCCAATCACGGTTCCTATGCCGTCCACCCGCAGACCCCGCACTATGTCGCCCCGGCTGGCCGGGTGGCCGACGATGTCGCCGAGGGCCAGAAACATCCCCATGGATTCGATGAAGGTGATGAGCATGATGACGGTGAGGGTGGCGATGGAGATGGGGTCGAAGGTGGGCCAGCCGAAGGCGAAGGGGACTATGGGGGCAAACCAGGCGGCCTCATCCAGACCGGTCAGGTTCACCTCGCCCATGGCGATGGCCACGCCGAAGCCGAACAGTATGCCGAGCAGCACCGAGATGTTGCTGAAAAAGCCCTTGGTGAAGCGGGTCACCAGCAAGATGAAGGCGAGCACCAGGAAGCTGGTGCCTATGTAGCGCAGGCTGCCGTACTCGGGATTGCCCTTGCCCCCCGCCATCCAGTCGATGCCCACCTGCATGATGCTGATGCCGATGGAGGTAATGACCACACCCGTCACCACGGTGGGAAAGAGTGGCATCAGGCGGCCGATCAGGGGCACCAGCAGGGTGGAGAGGATCCCGGCGGCGATGGTGGCACCGAAGATGCCGGTCAGCCCCAGATCCGGATTGGCACCTATGGCCAGCATGGGCATGACGGCGGCGAAGGTGACCGACATGATGACCGGCAGCCGGATCCCGGCAAACCGGCCTATCCCCAGACACTGCAACAGGGTGACGATGCCACAGCAGAACAGATCCGAGCTGATGAGGTAGGAGATCTGCGCCTTGGGCAGCCCCAGGCTGCCACCGATCACCAGCGGCACCGCCACGGCGCCGGCGTACATCACCAGCACATGTTGCAAACCCAGGGTAAAGAGCTGACCGGGGGGGAGCATGCGCTCCACTTCATCGACGGGGGGGCGCGTCGCCGTCCCGGGGGGATTGGTCTGGTTCATGAACACATCACTCCTTGCGGCCCGATCGACACGGCCGGGCAAGATGGAACTGACTGGCAACCCCGCTCAGGGATCCGGGGATGGGCTGGACAGGGGGGCGAGCGTTGATCCCGTGCGCGTGCAGGCATGATGGGCCTGGATGGCCCTCCCGGGTGCGCACCCATGGAGGCTGATACTGCACGAAACGTGCGCAATCATGCGCATTGGTCCCATGGGGATGCGCTCGCTGGCGGTTTTGTGGGCAGGATCACAGGGTTGGAACATTGTGGCTGGGTAATCGTTTGCCGGCCCGAGTGGCGGGCTCTCAGATTGGTAGCCGGCGTATCATTTCTGCCTTGCGGGCTCTCACTTTGATACTCGCGCGGGGGAAAGGCCCTCTCGTTCTGGTTTCATCCGCAACCGGGGGCGTGATCCAAAGCAAGAAAGTGGGATGTTTTGGTGGCGCAGGGCCCCGCCGCTAAGGTAGGTTCGATAGAACCGACACAGTTTTTGAGGTCTTGTCCATGATCATCTATCTGCATGGTTTTGATGCCACCAGCCCCGGCAATCATGAAAAAGTGCTGCAGTTGCAGTTTATCGATGATGATGTGCGTTTCGTGCACTACAGCACGGTTCATCCCCGTCATGACATGAGCCATCTGCTCAAGGAAGTGAAGAAGCAGCTCGACATGAGCACCGATCCCAAGCCCCTCATCTGCGGAGTGGGGCTGGGAGGTTACTGGAGCGAGCGGATCGGCTTCCTGTGCGGCATCAGGCAGGTGATCTTCAACCCCAATCTGCACCCCGAGATCACCATGCAGGGCAAGATCGACAGGCCGGAAGAGTACGAGGATATAGGCACTAAATGTGTGTCTGAATTTCGTAGTAAAAATTCAGGAAATTGCCTCTGCATCCTTTCCGTTCAGGATGAAATCCGTAATAATGGCGAAACTGAGCGTGAATTGAAGAATTATTACAACATCGTGTGGGATGAGCGAGAGACTCACAAGTTCAAGAACATCTCTCATCACCTGCAACAGATGAAGGCTTTCAAAGAAGCCTGATTGATCGTCACGTCATGGATTCAACTATCAAGGGAGCCGATGGCTCCCTTCGCTTTAATGGAACCGAGGTAATTAACCATGACCAATATTGTTGTCGTCGGCGGCGGGGCCGGCGGTCTGGAGCTGGCCACCAGCCTGGGTCGCAAGCTGGGCAAGAAGAACAAGGCCAAGATCACCCTGGTCGATCGCAATCGTACCCACCTGTGGAAGCCCCTGCTGCACGAAGTGGCCACCGGCTCCATGGATGCGGGGATCGATGCCCTGAGCTATCAGTCTCATGCCAAGAACCACGGTTTCGATTTCCAGCTGGGCAGCCTGACCGACATCAAGCGCGACGAAAAGCGCATCGTGCTGGCGAAGATCATCGACGATAACGGTGACATAGTGGTGAACGAGCGGGAACTGCCCTACGACATCCTGGTGATGGCGATCGGTTCCGTGTCCAACGACTTCAACACCAAGGGCATCAAGGATCACTGCATCTTCCTGGACAGCCCTGCCCAGGCCCACCGCTTCCACAACAGCATGATGAACCGCTTCCTGCAGTTCGCCACCGAATACCAGCCGGGTGACAAGGTGAAGATCGCCATCGTCGGCGGCGGTGCCACCGGCGTCGAGCTCTCTGCCGAGCTCTACAACGCGGTGGAGCAGCTCTATGCCTACGGCTTCAAGAATCTCACCACCGACAGCTTGAAGGTGAGCCTGGTGGAAGCGGGCCCCCGCATTCTGCCGGCGCTGCCGGAGCGTATCAGCGGCGCCGCCCATCAGGAGCTGGTGAAACTGGGGGTGGACGTGCGTACCGCCACCATGATCACCGAAGCCACCGCCGAGGGTCTGCACACCAAGGATGGCGAGCTGATCGAAGCGGACCTGATGGTGTGGGCTGCTGGCATCAAGGCGCCGGACTTCATGAAGGATATCGCCGGGCTTGAGACCAACCGCATCAATCAGCTGGTGGTGAAAGAGACCCTGCAGACCAGCCGCGACGAAAACATCTTCGTCATCGGTGACTGCGCCGCCTGCCCGCAGCCGGATGGCAAGTTCGTGCCGCCGCGCGCCCAGTCCGCCCACCAGATGGCGACCCAGGCGTGCAAGAACATCCTGGCCAAGCTGGAAGGGGGCGAGATGAAGCCTTACCTCTATCACGATCACGGCTCGCTGGTCTCCTTGAGTCGCTTCTCCACCGTGGGCAGCCTGATGGGCAACCTGATGCGTGGCTCCATGATGGTGGAGGGCTACATTGCCCGCATGGTGTACATCTCTCTCTATCGGATGCACCAGGTCGCCCTGCACGGCTACGTCAAGACCGGCCTCATCATGCTGGTGGGCCGCATCAACCGGGTGCTGCGGCCGACTCTGAAGCTGCACTGAGCCGCGTCAGAACCGCAGGTGCTGAAAGCACAAAAAGGAGAGGCCTGGCCTCTCCTTTTTTTATCCGCTTGTTACCCGTTTTGAGACCGCATCCGGGGCGGAGAGATGGCCCGCCATGCTGTCATTGACAGCGATGGCAGCCATTATCGTGCAACTGGCTATTAGGGAGGCAGCTATGTTGTCCGGCCGAGGTTTGGGGTAGTCTGAAACCCGTTTTCACCCTCAGGAGCGCAAGATGATCCTCTCAACCACCCCCACCCTGGAAGGCAAGACCATTCGTGAATATCGCGGCATCGTCGTGGGCGAAGCCATCCTCGGCGCCAACATCTTCAAGGATCTGTTTGCCGGGATCCGCGACATCATTGGCGGCCGCTCCGGCGCCTACGAAAAGGAGCTGGCCCGTGCTCGCGAGATTGCCTTCGATGAGCTCAAAGAACGTGCCTCCGCGCTGGGTGCCAACGCCGTGGTCGGCATCGACATCGACTACGAGGTGGTGGGGCAAAACGGCAGCATGCTGATGGTCAGTATCAGCGGTACCGCCGTGCTGGTCTGATCCCCAGCGTTGATCCCTGCAGAGTAATAAGCCGATAACTTGGTTATCGGCTTATTTTTATTGATGACACCCCGTGTTCGAGTCAATTCAACCGCGCAGCCTGATAACCGGCGCACTTGCCCATCACGTAGCCCAGTTCCAGCTTGTCGAGGTCGCGGGTGAAACGGGAGACCGGAAAGCAGGCGGCCGGGGCTATCACCTCTATCTGGCAGTCATCCGGTGGGTTGGCGATGAAATCGAGGGCCTTGTTGTAGCTGCGATCTCGCTGCTCCAGCGCCTGCGCCAGGGCGGGGCGGGTTTTCAGCAGGGTACGGATCATCCAGGGGAACGGCATCGGCTTGAGTCGATAGCCCAGCGGTTCGGAGAGGATCACCGTCATCTGGCGGGCACCGCGTCGATAGGCCTCGATCACCGGGATGGAGTCGGCCACCCCGCCATCGGTCATCGGCACCCCGTGCACCTCCGGGTATTCACGGGAGGCGAGGGGGATGGCGCAGCTGGCAGGCAGCACCTCGTTCATATTCTCCGGCTTGACCCGGATGTACTCCGCCTTGCCGGTCAGGGTGTTGGTCACCACCGCGTAGAAGGGGATGCCGCTTTGCTGGTAGCTGTGTACGTCGAGGGGGTACTTGCGACAGCTGGTGTGCCATAGCCAGTGGATATCCACCAGATTGCCCCCCTTGGCGAAGCGCAGCGGATCCATGAACTCCTGGCGGCAGGCCAGCTCGGTCAGAATGTCGTGGCTGCGGCCATGCTGGCTGGCAAGATAGGCCAGCAGGTTGGTGGCGCCCGCCGAGACGCCGATGACAAAGTCGAAAGGGTGGTAATTGTGTTCGATGAAGGCATCCAGCACGCCGCTGGCGAAGATGCCGCGCATGGCGCCGCCTTCGACGACCAGTGCGTTGGGGGATGGGTGTGTATTCATGACGGACGCCTTATCGATGATCTGGCTGAATGGAGCCGTGTTGGGGACCAGCAGCGGGCTGACGAGAGGATTGGGGTCATTCTAGGCAGGGTGAATTGTTCGGGATATCTGTCAATTTCAAATCAGTCGTTCTGTTTTTATAAACAACAGAATTTGCTTGGCGGCTTGTGAAGCAAACCTGAAAGGGACTAGCATGGATACGCTTTGTTCTCGGCCCCAGGAGCGGGGCCCCACCATCTCAGTCAGGGAGTACGCAATTCATGGCTCTGCTCAAACCGCCGGGGCTCAGGCCCGGCGATACCATCGGCTTTTTTTCTCCCTCCAGTGCAGCCACCGCCTGGGCGCCAAACCGCTTTGCCCGTGCCGAGGCGTTTCTGGAAGGACAGGGCTTCAGACTCAAGGCGGGCAGCCTGACCGGCCAGCGCGATCACTGGCGATCCGGCTCCATAGCCGCACGGGCTGACGAGCTCAATGCCCTCATTCGCGATCCGCACGTGCGCTGCATCATGTCGGTGATTGGCGGCAGCAACTCCAACTCCCTGCTGCCCTACCTCGATTTTGATGCGCTCAAGCGGGACCCCAAGATAGTCATCGGCTACTCCGACGTGACGGCCCTGTTGCTCGGCATTTATGCCAAAACCGGCTTGGTTACCTTCTACGGGCCGGCGCTGGTGGCCTCTTTCGGCGAGCTCTCGCCGCTGGTGGACGAGACGCTGTCGGGCTTTCGCCAGATCTGCCAGGCCGGTGGCGCCGCCGTGCCTCATCCAGTGCCGACTCCGGCGCAATGGACCGAGGAGCGGCTCGATTGGGAACAGCAGAGCCGGGCCAAGCAGTGCCGACCAAACCGACTGATCTCGGTGGGCACCGGTCGGGTGCGGGGCCGGCTCATCGGCGGTAACCTCAACACCTTGGCGGGGATCTGGGGTTCCCCCTATATGCCGGCCATCGAGCAAGGGGACATTCTGCTGCTGGAAGACAGCCTCCATTTGGCAGAGACGGTGGAGCGCTCGTTTGCCCACCTCAAGCTGTGCGGAGTGTTTGATCGCATCGGTGCCCTGGTGCTCGGCAAACACGAGCTGTTCGACAGTCAGGGCAGCGGCCGGCGGCCGCTCGACATCCTGCTGGAGGTGGTGGGGGAGCCGACCTTCCCCATTCTGGCGGAGTATGACTGCGCCCACACCCACCCCATGCTGACCCTGCCCCTTGGCATCGAGGCGATGCTGGATCTCGATGCCCAGTGTCTCACCCTGTGCGAGCCTTGGCTCGGCGAGTGAGACCGCTCCGGCTGCCATAGCCGCATCGGCACATAGACAAAGAGGTCGCCTGAGCGACCTCTTTGTCATCTGTCCCGCGGTAGCAGGGCTCAGGGCAGGGCGTCGGGCCGGAAACTGGCGCGGATCTGCGGTACCAGGGGCGCGACATCAAATCCCTTCTCTTCTCCCAGCACCGGGTGGAGCAGGGCCAGATTCGGGATGGGGGTCATGTCGCCCGCCAGCAGCTGGCGAGTGGCCTGGCCCATCTGATAGAGCTGGCGCACCGGGGCGAACTGGGTCGCCAGATTGAGGGAATCATCGGCACGGGAAAAGGCCATCATGGGGATCTGGTAGCTGGCATCACGGGGCGGCTTGGCGCCGTGAATGCCCTTGCCGGCGGACATCAGGAACGGCTGGTGATCGCCGAAGGCCACCACCAGGTAGCGCTTGCCGGACTGGTCCAGAGTCTTGAGTAAACGCTCCAGCGAGGCCATGGCATCCACCACGCCGGTGTAGTAGGTGTTGAGCAGCTGGCGATCGGCATCGCTCTGATCCGGGCAGGCCTTGTCGAGCTGCTGGGCCTGGTAGCGATCCCCGTCGAAGGGGCCGTGCCCCTGCATGGTGACCGCGTAGGCAAACAGCGGCTGGTCATCCTGCTCGCTGCGCTTGAGCAGGTGATCGATCAGCGCATCATCCGAGATATAGAGCCCTTTATGTTCGAGGGTGGTGAATTGGGTATCGAACCAGCGTTCCTTGTAGCCAAGGGCCGGGATCGCCTTGGCGCGGCCCCAGAACTTCTCCACATAGGGGTGGGCAAACAGGGTCTGGTAGCCACTTTGCTTCGCACTTTGCGCCAGGCCCGGCACCTGATCGGATAGGTAGTAGTAGGGCACGACCCCCTGCTTGAGCAGGCCCACCGGCAGGCCGGTGTTCATCTCGAACTCCGCCAGTACCGTCATGCCGCCGGTGGTGGGGGAGTGGATGGTCTTGTGCCACTGCTGCACGCTGGCCGGCAGGCTCAGGGTGGGGGGCGGTGCGCAGATCTTGCCTTGCCAGCCGAGCCAGAGCGACTCGTATTGCAGCACGATCACCAGATCGAAGCGGGGCGGCTGGCTCAGGCTGACGTGGCTGAGCTGAGGGGTGAACTCGTTGATCTGCAAGGGGTAGCGAAACACGCTGCCACTTTGCAGCATCTCGTCCACCAGGTTGAACAGATAGAGGCCGGGCCCCGAGCGGATGATGTCCCTGTGGTAGTTGACCGCACGGTCCACGTAGCGAATGTTGGGCCCCAGCAGCTTGTTGCCGGTCTGGGTAGCAAATACGCATAACGCAAAGAAAGCGGCGGTGGCGGCCAGGGTGCGCAGGATCCAGCGCGACAGGGCGAAGCGCCAGCACAAGAAGAGGGCGACGGCACCCGCCAGCAGCGGCAGCACCGGATGCTGCTCCAGCAGGATGCGCAGCAGCGCCACCAGGTTGCCGAGATCGTCCCCCCCGAGCGGCACCCCGTAGATGGCGATCTTCATGAAGTTGGCTAGCAGCCCGATGCCGGAGAGCGCGGTGAACACCAATCCCATGTAGAGGTTGAAGCCCGCCAGTGCGCAGAGACTCCAGCCCAGCACCATGCTGCCCCAGGCGAGGTAGTAGTGCTCGGGTCGAAAGCCGGACCAGAGCAGAAACTCCCCCAGTTTGAACACCACGAAGCCGTGCAGCAGCACGAAGGTGAGGTTGCCGAGCAGCAGGCTGCCGAAGATGCGCCAGCGCAGATTGCGCCTGAGTCTGGGCAGCACCACCTTCAGCACGGCGGCGCTCAGGGCCAGTACCAGCACCAGACTGGTGAAGAGGTAGCTGAGGTTGAAACCCTGCTCCGGCAGAGTCTGCAGGATCTGGCTGAACTCGGCGCTTTCGGGTCTGTTTTTTAGCTGCAGGCCGATCCGCAGCTGATAGCGGCTGGCCAGGGCGTCATCGGGGGCACGCAGGGTGCTGTTGAGATCCAGATTACAGCGGCTCTGACGGCATACCTGCTGCTTGTCTACCGCTTGAGTCAGTTGATCGATCCGCTCACCCCGTTCGTTGAGCAGCTCCACCCTGACCTTGTCACCCTCCTGCAGGGGCGCCAGCAACTGCCACTGGCTGCGTACCACCAGATAGAGGCCACGGCTGTCGCTCTTGTAGAGCAGGGCGTGACGGGTGAGGGTAGCGATAGGCTGATCGGCAGGCCCCAGCACCAGCGGTTGGGCCCGGCCGAGCCAGCTGCCGGGATTGATCTGCGGCAGCAGCAGGGTCAGCAGCAGCAGCGCGGCCAGCAAGCCAAGCAGCAGGGAGGGCAGGCTGGGTACCCTGGCTGACAAACGTGCTGGAGAGGGGACTTTCATATGAGCTCATCCTTTGAGCGAGTGATGACGGCAAATGGCTGCTGCATTTAATTTGACCCGATGGTGATGGGCTTGCTCATTGTTGTCAATTTAATGACCAATCAATGAATATCCCATGACCATGAAGCCATGCAAACTGTGATCCGGATCGGGTGGCCACACTCATTCTGTGATGAAAGCGTCATCATGACGCTTTGCCTCTGGTCTGTACCTGCCTTGCTGCTTAGTCTCTCGATAATGATGGAGGTACATGTATGAATCCCAAAATAGCGGCACGTCAGGCAAGATTGCTCCGCATGCTGGAGAGCAAGGAGGAGATCCGGATCGGGCGCGAGCGGGATTGTCCCTTGCCACTGGCGCAGCTGGTGAGGCTCAAGGAGGATCATCCTGCCGTGCTCAAGGTGTATCGCCACGGCCTCACTGCCGAGGTTTTTCATCTCAAGGTGGAGGGACATCACTGGTGCCTGAAACGACGCCGGCACGACTCCCTGGTGGCCAACGTCGATGGCAAGACCGCCTTCCTGACCGAACTGGAGCGGCGCCGCGAGATAGAAGCCCTGCGCGAGCTGCACCCCACCATTCTCTCCAATGTGGTCTGTACCTGCTTCGGTTCGGCCCGGGCCGGGGTGCTTATCTCCCCCTGGCTGCGGGGTGTGCCTGTGCATGATCTCAACGAGCGCAATCTGGCGCAGATGCTGGCGGTGCAGGCCGAGCTTGCCCATTGGGGCTGGTTTGACTGGGATCCGAGCCCGGGCAATCTGCTCGACGATGGTCAGCAGATCGCCGTGTTCGACTTTGGTTATATGTGGCCGTTCGATCCCTGCCATGAATTCAACTCCAACGGCCTCTCCGATCCCCAGTTTCATGTGCCTGAACGGCTGGAAACCCGCACCCTCTCTGGCCTCTGGCTCAATGAGCCGGATCCGCTGCCGCAGTTTCGCTACTGGCGTGGCCTCTGTTTGAACTGGGTGCAGCGTGAGCTGCAATACCTGACACGGGAGGGGGCGAGCGCTCCCGTGCTGGCCCGCTTGCAGGGCTTGCAGGGGGAGTGGCGCTCGGCGCTGGCGAGCGACGCCGCGCTCGCTGCCAACTGGTGGCGCGACATGTATCGCAGCCACAGGCTCGACATTGCGGATGATCTCAGCGGCAAGAGCTGCGGTCCGCTCACCCTGCGCCGGCTCGACTGGCTGGAGCTGGCGGTGGCCGAGCACTTCGCCGAGCTGGTGGACAATTTGGGGCCTGATGACGCCGGGCTCGACCAGGTGGCGCTGCTAGCCCGACTCGCAGGTCTGCGCGAGGAGATCCGCGGCTGTTTGCTGCCGGTGCCGACCCTGGCGGAGTAGGCTGGTAACCGTGTCGATGACATCCGCATCAATGAGAAGAGGGGCACCCAGTGTGCCCCTCTTCTATCTGGTGTCCAACGTGTTGGTTTGCTCAGTCGAGCAGCTCCTGATGGAGGCGGTTGACGATGTGGCCCGCCTCGTCTTCCTTGACCAGGAAGCAGAGGTTGTGGGCGCTGGCGCCGTAGCAGATCATGCGAATGTTGTGCTCGCGGATGGCGTCAAAGACCTGACTGCCCACTCCTGCCGCCTCGCTCATGTGGTTGCCGATGAGCGCCACCAGGGCCAGCCCGGTCTCGACCTTCACCTTGCACAGCTGACCCAGCTCGGCCAGTACCTTGTCGCTGAGGATGGGTTCGCCATTGCTCTGGCTGCCGGTGTGATCCAGGGTCAGCGACACGCTCACTTCCGAGGTGGTGATGAGATCCACCGAGATGCGGTGACGGGCCAGGATGCCGAACACCTCGGCCAAGAAGCCATAGGCGTGGAACATGTTGAGGCTGTGCAGGGTGACCAGCACCTGCTGGCGGCGCAGGGCCACGGCGCGAAACAGCGGGCTGGTGCGGGTGCTGGCACGGATCCAGGTACCGCCGGCGGCCGGATCCTTGCTGGAGCCGACAAACACGGGTATGTCCTGGCGTACTGCGGGCTGCAGGGTGGCCGGGTGCAACACCTTGGCGCCGAAGGTGGCCATCTCGGCCGCCTCGACGAAGCTGATTTCGGGGATGGCGCGGGCGCGGGTGACGAGGCGCGGATCCGTGGTGTAGATGCCGGGCACGTCGGTCCAGATCTCTATGCTGCCCGCATCCAGCGCCTCGGCGAGCAGGGCGGCGCTGTAATCGGAGCCGCCCCGACCGAGCGTGGTGGTGCGGCCATCGCTATCCGAGCCGATGAAGCCCTGAGTAATGATGAGGCTGTCGCCGAGCAATGGGCCCAATGCCTGCTGGCAGAGGATACGAGTGGTAGCGAGATCCACACTCGCCTTGCCAAAGCGGCTGTCGGTACGCATCAGCTGACGCACGTCCTGCCAGTGAGCCTTGATGCCGCGCTGGCGCAGCAGTTCGGTAAAGAGGCGGGTGGACATCAGCTCGCCGCAGGCGATGAGCCGATCCGCCAGCTCGGCATCCGTATGCTGACTGGCCTGGCGGGCCATGGTACGGATCTCGCCGAGGGTGGCATGGATCTGGGTGCTCAGATCACTTGGGTCGCCCAGCGCCGTCAGTATGGACTGCTGGATCTCGGTCAGTCTGGCCAGCTGCGCCTCCTGGCCCGTCTCGTCCAGATCACCCTGGGCCAGGGCCACCAACAGGTTGGTGACGCCGGCGCTGGCGCTCAGCACCACAACTTTGGTCGCCGGGTTGGCCAGCACCACGTCGGCACAATTGTTCATGGCTGCCGCGTTGGCGACGCTGGTTCCGCCAAACTTGGCGACATTGATCGGGCTCATTGCTTACTCCTGTCTTAATTTAAAAATCCGGATCCATCGGGCAAAAAGAGAGGAGGAGGCTGAAAATGGCAGGAATGAGAGAGGCTATCCCGGCCAGAAGCACTCCACCCGCAGAGCCCATCCCGTACCAGCCCTTTGTGGAGCTTGGTGGGGGATGACCACTACCGATGACAACCCGGGGGATTCAGCCCCCGCAGCCGACGTTGAGGCATCCAGTTGCCTCACTCGTCTCGGCGCTGCTCCCCCTGACCCAAGTTCATCGGACTCTGGCGTCCTCCCTCGGGCTGCCTGGGCAGCGCTCCTCTTCTGGCTCCACCGCAGACGGTGGAGTGCAATTAGAAATACCCTGCGCTGGATTGCACTGTCAATCGAGATTGTGAAAAACTTAACAATCGGCGACAACCAGACACAAGATCAATAACTTACGAAATGGTCTTTGACAAAACCTTGGAGCGGCGCTGCCAGTTGTAGAACCGCTGCCGCTCCACCGGCAGGTCTTCCACCTCCAGCGGATCGAAGCCCCGCTCCCGGAACCAGTGAATGGAGCGGGTGGTGAGCACGAACAGGCGGCGAATGCCGAGCCGCTTGGCCCGCTCGGCCACCTTGGCCACCAGCTGATCCCCCCGGTTGGAGTTGCGATACTCGGGGTGAATGGCGACACAGGCCATCTCCGCCATCGCCTCTTCCATGAAGCAGTAGAGCGCCGCGCAGCCGATGATGAGGCCGTCGCGCTCTATGATGGTGAACTTGTCTATTTCCATCTCCAGCTGCTCACGGGAGCGGCGCACCAGAATACCTTCCTCCTCCAGCGGGCGGATGAGATCCAGAATGCCACCGATATCTTCTATGGTGGCGGCGCGGGCCTGCTCGGCGCTTTCCCGCACTATCTGGGTGCCGAGACCATCGCGGCTGAACAGCTCCTGCAGCATGGCGCCGTCATCCTGATAGCTCACCAGGTGGGAGCGGGGTACGCCGCCGCGGCAGGAGGCAATGGCCGCCCGCAGGTAGCGGGCGGTGCCGGACATCTCTTCCCCCGCCTGCTCCAGCTCTACCAGCAGCTCCTCGGCCTGCTCGGGGAAGAGCTCGGAGATGGCCTCGCCATGTCTGTCCATCACCCCCTGGGTGCTGCTGAAGCAGATGAGCTTGTCGGCCTTGAGATCCACCGCCACCCGGCGGGCCACCTCTTCCGAGCTCAGGTTGAAGCTCTCGCCGGTGACCGAGCAGCCGATGGGGGAGATGAGCACCAGGCTCTTCTGATCCAGCTGGCGAGTGATCCCCTCCACATCGATGCGGCGTACCCGACCGCTATGGCAAAAGTCGATGCCGTCATCCACCCCGAGCGGCTGGGCGGTGACGAAGTTGCCGCTCACCACGCTGATGCGGGCGCCCTGCATGGGGGTGTTGGCAAGCCCCATGGAGAGCTGGGCGGTGATGTCGTACTGCAGGCCGCCACACACCTGTTTGATGAGGGCGAAGCTTGCATCGTCCGTGACCCGGATCCGTCTGTGGTACTGGGCCTCGATACCGGCGCGGTCCAGCGCCTCGTCATTTTGCGGACGTGAGCCGAACACCAGTACCAAGCGTATGCCCAGTGTCTGCAGCAGAGCGATATCGCTGACGATATTGGCAAAGTTGGGGTGGCAGATGGCTTCCCCACCCATCATCAGCACGAAGGTGGCGCCTCTGTGCACGTTGACATAGGGGGTAGACTGCCGAAAGGCATAGACCAGGCTGGGTTCGCGTTCACGCACTTGAGGCTTCTTCCATAAAAAAACAGCAATGGGCTCAATATATGAAAATAAATTCACAAATCAAGACTAAATATTGATTTTTCCGTTTTATGCCACCATTTGGGCTGACAGGGAATAAGGGGCTTAGCCGGGTGATTGCCGGGCCCTGAAGGAGGGCCGCTCCCCCAGCGTGGCTGCGGCCTTGGTTGATCCCGGCTCATAAACTGTTATCTTCGAGATTCCTTTTCGTCAGCTGTGTGATCGCACAGGTTTTTATACAAGGACAGGGTTCATGGAACAGATTATTTCACCGGCAGACGCGCTGCCGGGCCGCCGCGAGACTATGGTGATTGGCCAGCAGCATGCGGTCAATGGCCATCCGACCCAGGGTCCCTGGCCCGAAGAGATGGCGGTAGCCTGGTTTGGCATGGGTTGTTTCTGGGGTGTGGAGCGTCTGTTCTGGCAACAGCCCGGGGTTTACTCCACCGCCGCCGGCTATCAGGGCGGCGTGACCCAGAATCCGACTTACAAGGAGGTGTGCAGCGGACTGACCGGCCATGCCGAGACGGTGCAGGTAGTATTTGATCCCAAGGTGATCAGCTACGGCGAGCTGCTCAAGCTGTTCTGGGAGCAGCATGATCCTGCCCAGGGCATGCGTCAGGGCGGTGATATCGGCACCCAGTACCGATCGGTGATCTTCTATGCTGACGAGAGCCAGCAGGTCGTTGCCCAGCAGAGCATGGCGGCCTATCAGCAGGCCATGATGGCCAGTGGCGACAGCCGTGCCATCAGCACCCGTATCCTGCCGCTGGCGCCCTTCTATTACGCCGAAGATTACCATCAGCAATATCTGGAGAAGAACCCGGAAGGGTATTGCGGACTGGGTGGCATCGGCGTCTGTCTGCCGCCGAGCCTCAATCGCTAAGAGGCAGTGCTGCGTTTGGCGACCCCTGGTTTGCACATGAAAAAAGAGCCGCAGTTGCGGCTCTTTTTTACGGTCAATATGCTGCTGAACAAGTTGAGTGTTGGCGCGATGAAAAAAATCGTAAAAAATGTGTCATGGTCGGGAACTAAACTGGATTGACCGTTGCCTAAATGACAGCTTCCATGGATGGGAGCCAAGACCAGACACATTTCTTGCCTCGATATTCATTAAAAGTCATTGAAAAGCTTGATGAGTTGAAATGATAGCAAGCAGGGCTGCCCGTTGAAGGCGGCCCTTTTCATCTGTGCTGTTTGCGGGGATATATGGGCGCGCGGGTCTGCGCCATGGCAACACTCTGTCTAAACGGGCTAGCTGATGGCGCCGTCGAACAGGTTCTTGATGAGATCGATGAACTCTTCGAGGAAGGCTTGCTGGGCCGGGGTCGGAGCGCGCAACCAGACGGCGGAAAGCACCTCTTCCAGATCGGCGACCACTGCATCGGCTTCCTGCATGATCATGAAGCGCAACTTGGGATCGAGCTGCGGGTTCTGCTCGCAGATGGACATCAGGTTGCCGGCCACCCGGCCGCTCACCAGATCTTCGATGGTTTGTTCACCACTGCTCTGCTGCTGGGTTTCAAACAGTCCCAGACTCTCCACCAGATACTCAATCAGGGCGATATAGCCTTCGCTTTCTACAACCATGGCGGTCTCAATCCTCAACAATACGGAAAAACTGTGCGTATTTTAGTGGCTGGACCTAGCTTGGCAAGCGCCAGTGCAGACGATAGCGGATAAAACCGACCCCGCCGCGCTCCACGCTTTCCAATCCGGTCAGCTCAAAGCCATACCGTAAAAATAGCCCATAGCTGAAGGCACTGGCCTCCGTCGTCAGGGCCTTGATGCCGAGCCGACCGGCCTGGCTGAGGGCGGTGGCGAGCAAGAGGCCACCAACCCCCCGCCGTTGATGGTCGGCGCTCACATAGAGCAGGCTCAGGTGACCATCGTCGCTGAGGGTGACGAAGCCGAGCACGGCACCCTCTTGCTCCAGCACCCAGCCGTGGTGGTCACGCAACTGGCTGACAAAGCCCGGATGATGGGCACCAAGGGCCCACTGCTCCACCTGCGCCTCGCTGTAGTGCTCGGGGCCGCGTTGGCGCACCGACTGCTCGAACAGGGTGAGCAGAGCGGGGATATGCTGTTCGGTCAGCGGGCCTATCTTGGGCTGCTCTGGCATGATGTGGCTCACAGTGTTGGTGCTTGTGGTCGTTTGGCCTTGGGCAGGCCGGCGATGACCCGCTCGTAGGAGTGGTGCACCCAGCCTTGCCAGAGATCGTCGGCCAGGGTATCGCTCAGGGTTACCGTATTCCAGTGCTGCTTGTTCATGTGCCAGCCGGGCTTGACCTCGGGGTGGATCTCCCGCAGCAGCAGGGCGAGGTCGGGCTCGCATTTGAGGTTGATGGTGAGCGGCTCTGCCTGCCAATCCACCAGCGCAAACATCTTGCCGGCGATGCGATAGACCAGGATCTCCGGGCCGAAGGGGGTGTCCTCCTGAGTGCCCGGCAGGGTCAGCAGAAAGGCTCTCAAACTCGTCAACTCCATGGTCACGCTCCTCGCCAGTTGCCATGCAAACGTATTTTTTAGATGAAAATATCTGCTAAGATGCGCGCCTACTATACCCCAATGCCGTCGATGAGGGAGTCGCAAGATGCTGTATCACAAGACCTTCGAGCTTGGCCCCGACAGGGATTGGGTGGTATTCGTGCACGGCGCGGGTGGCAGTTCCTCCATCTGGTTCAAGCAGCTGCGCGCCTATCGCGAGCACTTCAACGTGCTGCTGCTGGACCTGCGTGGCCACGGTCAGTCCCATCAGCTGCAACAGGTGGTCAAAGGCCATTACAGCTTTCGGGAAGTGACCGAAGACATCGTTCGTCTGCTCGATCATCTCAATATCCGCCGCGCCCATTTCGTCGGCATCTCCCTCGGCACCATCCTCATTCGCCATCTGGCGGAGCTCTGCCCGGAGCGGGTCAAGAGCATGGTATTGGGCGGCGCCATACTGCGGCTCGACATTCGCTCCCGGGTACTGGTGCAGCTGGGGCGCCTCGGCCAGCACATTCTGCCCTACATGTGGCTCTACCGGTTGTTCGCCTTCATCATCATGCCGCGCCAGCACCATCAGGAGTCGCGCAACCTGTTCGTGCGCGAGGCCCGCAAATTGTGCCAGAAGGAGTTCAAACGCTGGTTCCGCCTCGCCACCGAGGTCAACCCGCTGATGCGCTACTTCAAGGAGCGCGCCCTGCCGATCCCGACCCTCTATGTGATGGGGGAAGAGGATCACATGTTCCTGGCGCCGGTGCGCGAGCAGGTGGCCCGCGATCCCTACAGTCAGCTCGAAATCATCGAAAACTGCGGCCACGTCTGCAACGTGGAGCAGCCCGATCACTTCAATCGTCAATCCCTGGCGTTTCTCTCTACCCAGGCGAGCGTATTGCCCGTCGCGCCGCTAGAGGCCTGATCCCACCCATCCCGGGTTAGTGCAGTCCCCTCAGACGAAGTAGTGGGCGATATCCAGATAGCGCTGGCGGATATGCTCGATCAGCAGCCGGATCTTGCGCGGCGGCTGGCGGGTGAAGGGATAGACGGCATAGACGCCGAGTTTCTTGCCCACCTGATCGGGGAAGAGATCCACCAGTTCGCCGTTCATCAGATCGTGATAGACCAGGCAGCGCGGCACATAGACGATGCCGCGTCCCCCCAGCGCCGCCTTGCGCAGGGCGCCGGCGTTGTCGGTGCAAAAGCTGCCGGAGACCGACAGCAGATAGTTGCCGTCCTCCCCCTTGAAGGCCCACTCCGATGCCCCCGTGCTCTGGTAGGCGTAGCGCAGACAGTTGTGTGCCAGCAGATCGCCCGGTTCGCGCGGCGCCCCAAAGCGGCGCACGTAGGCGGGGGCGGCGCAGATCACCCACTGGGAGTCGAGGATGTGGCGGGCAATCAGGCTCGAGTCATCCAGATAGCCGGTGCGGATCACCAGATCGAACCCCTCTTCCACCAGATTGACGAAGCGGTTGTCCAGCGACATCTCCACCGTCAGCCCCGGGTGCTGCTGGCAAAAATCGGCCACCGCATCGGCCAGCAGCAGCTCGCCGGAGATGGTGGGCACCGACATGCGCACATGGCCGCTCACCTTTTCACCAAATCCCGCCACCGCGTCGAAGGCGTCCAGTGCGGCGGCCTTCACATTTTTGGCACCCTGATAGAGCTCCTTGCCCGCCTCGCTCAGGGTGAGGCGGCGGGTGGTGCGATAGAGCAACTGCACCCCGAGTTCTTCCTCCAGGCGGCCAATCCGTTTACTAACTACCGAATTTGTAATGGAATTTTGTTCAGCTACCTTGCTGAATGAGCCAGCTTCCACCACTTGGGCGAAGAGAATGAGGTCGTCTGTACGAGCCATATTGATCAACTTTTGGAATGAATGTTGTTCATTATTTCCATATATCGCGAAAAAGGAACAGAGTAAGGTCACGTCCGATTAACAAAACAACAACAAGGTGCGCCTCTGCACCGCTCGGACAAGGATGCAATGATGACAGACACACTGCTGGCCCTGGTGGCCTTCTCGCCGATCCTGGTGGCCGCCGTGCTGCTGGTCGGTCTCAACTGGCCCGCCAAGCGCGCCATGCCCATCGCCTTTCTATTGACCGTCTTGATCGCCCTGTGGGGCTGGCAGATGAGCCCGACCCGGGTGCTCGCCTCCACTTTGCAGGGGTTGGTGATCACGGTGACCGTGCTCTGGATCGTGTTTGGCGCCATCCTGATGCTCAACACTCTCAAACACACAGGCGCCATCACCGCCATTCGCGGTGGCTTTACCAATATCTCGCCGGACCGGCGCATCCAGGCCATCATCATCGCCTGGTGTTTTGGCGCCTTTATCGAAGGGGCCTCGGGCTTTGGCACCCCGGCCGCCATCGCCGCCCCCCTGCTGGTAGCCATCGGCTTTCCGGCGCTGGCCGCCGTGCTGCTCGGCATGATGATCCAGTCCACCCCGGTATCATTCGGCGCAGTGGGCACTCCCATCCTGGTGGGGATCAACAAGGGGCTCGACAGCCAGGCCATCGGCCAAACCCTGAGTGCCGGTGGCAGCAGCTGGGATGTCTACCTGCAGCAGGTGACCACCAACGTGGCCCTGATCCACGCCACCGTCGGCACCCTGATGCCGGTACTGATGGTGATGATGCTGACCCGCTTCTTCGGTCGCCATCGTAGCTGGACCGAAGGGCTCTCCATCCTGCCGTTCGCCCTCTTCGCCGGACTCGCCTTCACCGTCCCCTACGCCCTGACCGGCATGCTGCTCGGCCCCGAGTTCCCGTCCCTCATCGGTGGTCTGGTAGGGCTGGCTCTGGTGATAACGGCGGCGCGAGCCGGCTTTCTTGTGCCCAAAACCGGGTGGGATTTTGCCCCTGAAACAGAGTGGCCGATTGAGTGGCTGGGCTCCCTCAAGCTCGATCTCAAAGAAGCCGCAGCCCGCCCCATGTCGCTGCTGCTGGCCTGGCTGCCCTATGTGGCGCTGGCGCTGTTGCTGGTGGCGAGCCGGGTGAGCCCGGAGTTCAAGGCGAGCCTGTTGTCGGTGAGCCTCGCTTTCAGCGATCTGCTGGGGGAGAAGGGAATAAGCGCGTCGATTGAGCCGCTATACCTGCCGGGGGGCCTGCTGGTGCTCTGCGCCCTGCTGACCACCCTGCTGCAATCGCGCTCCTTCGCCCCCTTCGGGCGGGCGCTGGGGGAGTCCAGCCGCACCCTGATTGGCGCCGGCTTCGTGCTCATTTTCACCGTGCCCATGGTGCGCATCTTCATCAACTCAGGCGTCAACGGGGCGGAACTCGCCAGCATGCCGGTGACCACCGCCAATTTTGCCGCCGGGCTGGTGGGGGAGTTCTTCCCGGCATTGAGCGCCACCATAGGGGCGCTGGGGGCCTTTATCGCCGGCTCCAACACCGTCTCGAACATGATGTTCAGCCAGTTCCAGTTTGAGGTGGCGCAGACGCTCGGCGTGTCGACCGCGGCCATGCTGGCGCTGCAGGCGGTGGGGGCGGCGGCCGGCAACATGATCGCCATTCACAACGTGGTGGCGGCGTCGGCCACCGTGGGCCTGCTGGGTCGCGAGGGGGAGACGCTGCGCAAGACCGCGCTGCCCACCCTCTACTATCTGCTGGCCACCGGCCTTATCGGGTTGGCGCTCATGTACAGCTTCCATATCTCTGATGCCCTGCTGCAGTTGAAGTAAAAGGAGAGCAAGCAATGAAGGTAATGCGGGTCTATCCGGCCAAGCCGGCCGATGTCTATCTCTACGCCACCTGTCTGGTGGACCTGTTCGACCCGGTGGCGGGGCTCGATGCCATCGCTCTGCTCGAGCGGGAAGGGGTAAGGGTGCACTTTGTCGAGAAACAGACCTGCTGCGGGCAGCCGGCCTACACCTCGGGCCATGAAGAGGAGGCGCGCCAGGTGGCGCAAAGCCAGATGGCGCTCTTCCCCGAGCCATGGCCGCTGGTGGTGCTGTCGGGCTCCTGCGGCGGCATGATGCACCATCACTATCGCCGGCTCTTTCCAGAGAGCCGCCAAGTGGCCGATTTCTGCGAGCGAGTGTTCGAGCTGACCGAGTTTCTGGCCCAGATTTGCCGGGTGCGCTGGCGCGGGGTAAGGGCGGCGAGCATCGTGATGCACACCTCCTGCTCGGCCAGACGCGAGATGCAGGTGCACAGCCGGGCCCGCGCCCTGCTGGGTCAGCTTGAGGGCGTCACTCTGCACGAGCAGGCCTACGAGAGCGAGTGCTGCGGTTTTGGCGGCGCCTTCTCGGTGCGCCACCCCCACATCAGCCAGGCCATGGTGGAGGACAAAACCCGCCACCTGCTGGCCACCGGTGCCGACATCCTGGTGAGCGCCGACTGGGGGTGTCTGCTGAACATCAAGGGCTCCCTGGCCTATCAGGGCAAGATGCTGCCCGCCATGCATCTGGCCAGTTTCCTGCTCGCCCACAGCGAGCCGGTGTCAGAAAAAGAGGGGGCACATCATGAGTGAGCACGCCAAGTATTCGCCGCGCCGCTTCCATCCTCAGGCCGAAGCCGCCCTGGCCGACCCTGTGTTGCGCCAGAACTTTCGCGGCGCCATGGATTACCTGCGCGACAAGCGCCGCGATGCTTTCGCCGATCCGGTCGAGGAGGAAGCGGTGCGCGATGCCGCCGAGCAGATCCGTCAGCGTTGCCTGTCGCGCCTGCCCGAGCTTTTGGAGCAACTCGAAGCCAACTGCGAGCGCAACGGCATCAGGGTGCACTGGGCCCAGACGCCGGATGAGGCCAACGCCATCATCCTCGGCATTGCCCAAAGGCACGGGGTAAGTTCCATCGTCAAGGGCAAGTCCATGGTGAGCGAGGAGGTGGGCTTCAACCACGAGATGGCGCGTCACGGCATCCGCTGCCTTGAAAGTGACATGGGGGAGTTCATCGTCCAGCTCGACGGCGATACCCCGTCCCACATCATCATGCCCGCCATCCACAAGAACAAGCAGGAGGTGAGCGACACCTTCGCTCATAACCTAGAAGGCTTCACCCCTACCACGGACGTGGATGCGCTGATCCAGACCGGACGGCGGGCCCTGCGTGAAGAGTTTCGCCGCGCCGGCATGGGGCTCTCTGGCGTCAACTTCGCCGTGGCCGAAACCGGCAGCTTGTGTCTTGTCGAGAACGAGGGCAACGGACGCATGTGCACGACAGTGCCGAAAGTCCACGTGGCCATCACCGGCATCGAGAAGGTGGTGGAATTTTTTAGCGACGTGCCGCCCCTTTACAGCGCCCTGACCCGCTCGGCCACCGGCCAGGCCATCACGACTTATTTCAACGTCATCAGCGGCCCGCGCCGGGCAGGGGAGCAGGACGGCCCGGACGAGGTGCACCTGGTGCTGCTCGACAACGGCCGCAGCCAGGCTTACCTCGACGAGGAGCTGCGCAAGACATTGCAGTGCATCCGCTGCGGCGCCTGCATGAACCACTGCCCGGTCTACACCCGCATCGGCGGCCACGCCTACGGCACCATCTACCCGGGTCCCATCGGCAAGATCATCTCCCCCCATCTGCTGGGGCTGGAAAGCACCCAGGATCTGGTGACCGCATCGAGCCTGTGCGGTGCCTGCGGCGAGGTGTGCCCGGTGCGCATCCCCATTCCCGACATTTTGCAGCGCCTGCGCCGAGAGGCCAAACACGACGCTATGCCTGACCACGAACCGCTGGCGGGGCAGGGGGCGGCCAAGAGCCGGCTCGAGACTCTTGCCATGCAGGGCTTTGCCTTTGCCGCCACCCACCCGCGCCTCTATCATGCCGCGACCGGTGTGGCCGGTCGCCTGCGGGGCTTGATCCCCAAACACTTGGGCCCCTGGACCCAGTGCCGCGAGGCCCCCAAACCCGCCCCCCAGAGCCTGCATGCCCTGCTGCGCCAGAAGAAAAAGGAGTCCTGAGATGTCGAGCAAAGAGGCCATATTAAGCCGCCTGCGCGGCGCTGCCACCCCCATTGCCCACGCCCCCCATGGCTGGCAGCCCTGGCGCGGGGCAGATGACGGCGCACGGCGCGAACGCTTCCTTTCTGGGATCACCGCCAGCCACGCCGAGATCCTCACCGTCAAGGAGGCAAACCTTGCCCGGGATCTGAGTGCCTGGCTGGATGGCGAACAGATCAAAAACCTGGCCTGTGGCCAGGGGGGCCGCTGGCAGGAGTCGGTTGTGACCGCCTGCGCCGGGCGATCTGTATTGACCCCGACGGGGGAGTTTGCCGGCTGGAAAGACGACCTGTTTGACGTCTGTCAGGCGGGCATCACCCACTGCGCGGGCGCCATCGCCGATACCGGCAGCTTGGTGTTGCTACCGGATGGCGGCGAGCCGCGCACTATTTCGCTTGTGCCCCCCTGTCATATCGCGCTGCTGGCGGCGTCCACCATCGCCGACAACCTGGCGGGGCTGGTGGACGCCGGGCGCTGGCAGCAGGCCATGCCCACCAATCTGCTGCTGGTCTCCGGCCCCTCCAAGACCGCCGACATCCAGCAGACCCTGGCCTACGGCGCCCACGGCCCGAGCCGCCTCTTGGTAGTGCTGGTGGAGGATTGCTGATGCCCTGGAACCAATTTGACGCCGCCGTGCTCTCGCGCATCCCGCCGGAGCGCCTGGTGAGCGATCCTGACTTGCGCCTCGCCCACGGCACGGACGCCAGCTTCTACCGGCTGGTGCCCGAGCGCATCATGCGCCTCGACTCCCTCGATGAGGTGCGCTTCGTGCTCGGGGTGTGCCGCGAATTGGGCCTGCCGTGCACCTTTCGCGCCGCCGGCACCAGCCTCTCGGGCCAAGCCCTGAGCGATTCGGTACTCATCACCCTGACCGACAGCTGGCGCGGCCACCGCATTCTGGACAAGGGGGCGCGCATTGCCCTGCAACCCGGGGTGATCGGCGCCGATGCCAACCGCTATCTGGCGCCTCTGGGCCGCAAGATTGGGCCGGATCCCGCCTCCATCAACGCCTGCAAGCTTGGCGGCATCGCCGCCAACAACGCGAGCGGCATGTGCTGTGGCACCGCCCACAACAGCTATCACACATTGCACGCCATGACCCTGCTGCTTGCCGATGGCTCCGTGCTGGACAGTGGCGATCCGCAAAGCCGCGCCGCCTTTGCGGCCAAGCGCCCTGAGCTGCTCACGGGGCTCACCGCCCTGCGCGCCGAGGTGCTGGCGAATGAGGCGCTTGCCGCCAACATTCGCCACAAGTACCGGCTCAAGAACACTACCGGCTACGCCATCAATGCCCTGCTCGACCATGAGGACCCCATCGATATCCTCACCCACCTGATGATCGGCTCGGAGGGGACCCTCGGCTTTATCGCCGAGGTGGTGCTCGATACCGTGCCGGAATACCCCCACAAGGCCTCGGCCCTGCTGGTGTTTCGGGACGCCGAGCAGGCGTGTCTGGCCACCTCGCGCCTGAAAAGCGCCCCGGTGGCGGCGGTGGAGCTGATGGATGGGCGCTCCCTTCGCTCAGTGGCGGGCAAGCCCGGCCTGCCGGACTTTATCAAGACGCTGGATCTGGCTGCCTGCGCCTTGCTGATCGAGGTGCATGGGGAATCGAAAGAGGAGCTGGTCGATCGCTGCGAGCAGGTGATGGGCATGGCCGCCGAGTTCGTTCAGGTCGCCTCTGTGCCCTTTACTGGCGGCAGCGCCGGCCTCTGGGCCATTCGCAAGGGGCTCTTCCCGGCGGTGGGGGCGGTGCGTACCACCGGCACCACCGTCATCATCGAGGATGTCGCCTTTCCCATCGAGCGTCTGGCCGAAGGGGTGGCAGGGCTGCAGCAACTGTTCGATCGCTTCGAGTACGGTGAAGCCATCATCTTCGGCCACGCGCTTGAGGGGAACCTGCACTTCGTCTTTACCCAGGGGTTTGATGATCCGGCGCAGGTGGCCCGTTACGGCGCCTTTATGGATGCGGTGGCAGAGCTGGTCGCGGTGCGCTTTGGCGGCTCGCTCAAGGCCGAACACGGCACCGGCCGCAACATGGCCCCCTATGTGGAGCTCGAATGGGGGCCGGAGGGGATGGCGCTGATGCGGCGCATCAAGGTGCTGCTGGACCCCGATGGCCTGCTCAATCCCGGCGTCATCATCAACGACGACCCCAACGCCCACCTGGCCCACCTCAAGCCCATGCCGGCGAGCGATGCCATCGTCGATCCGTGTATCGAGTGCGGCTTTTGCGAGGCGGTCTGCCCCTCGCGCACCTTGTCACTGTCGCCGCGGCAGCGCATCGTGCTCTACCGCGAACTGGCCCGCCGCGCCCGCGCCGATGAGCCCTCCAACCAGCTGACCCGGCTGTTTGATTATCAGGGCATCGACACCTGCGCCGCGACCGGGCTCTGCGCCGATCGCTGCCCGGTCGGCATCAATACCGGTGCGCTCATCAAGAAGCTGCGCACTGACAAATACCGGCGCTTCGTGCCCATCGCCCGCTGGAGCGCCGATCACTTCGCCGGCGTTACCCGCACGGCCCGTGGGGCCCTCGGCCTCAAAGCCATTGCCGGCAAGCTGCTGGGGGAGAAAGCGCTGGCCGGATTGGTGAGCGGGGTTCGCCATCTGAGCCGTCAGCGCACGCCCGCCTGGCTGTCGACCCTGCCGGGCCCGAGCCGCTATCGGTGGCCGTCAGGGGAGGGGAGCAGTGATGGATCCATCGAGCGCGCTGTGGTTTATCTACCTTCCTGTGCCAGCCGGGTATTCGGCCAGCAGGAGGATGCCCCGTCACTACCGGACGTGGTGTTATCCCTGCTAAATAAAGCGGGTTGCCGGGTGATAGTGCCGCAAGGCATCGAGGGGCTCTGTTGCGGCATGCCCTATGACAGCAAGGGGATGGTCGAGGTGGCTGCCGCCAAGCGTACTGAGCTGGTGGCGGCGCTGTGGCAGGCAAGCGAGCAGGGGCGCTGGCCCGTGCTGCTCGACACCAGCCCCTGCGTGCAACGGCTGCTCGACACCAGCCCCTGCGTGCAACGGCTGCTCTCGGGGACGCTCGGCAAGAGCCTTCGGGTGTTTGAGCCCGCTACCTTTGTGCTGGAACACCTGCTGCCCCACCTTGAGCTGACCCCCATTGATGAGACAGTGATGCTCCATATCACCTGCAGCAGCCGGCGCATGGGTCTGGGGGAGAAGATGCTGGCGCTGGCCCGCGCCTGCGCCCGCGAGGTGATCGTGCCTGAGCATATCCAGTGCTGCGGCTTTGCTGGCGACAAGGGGCTGATGACCCCGGAGCTCAACGCCGCCGCCCTCGCCAGCCTGCCCGCCCAGGTACCCAGCGATTGTCGGCAGGGATTCAGCAACAGCCGCACCTGCGAAATGGGGCTCAGCCAGCACGCCGGCATTCCCTATCACAGTATCCTTTATCTGGTGGATCAGGCAGCGAGATAGGAAAACAACAACGGCAGGATAAATATCCTGCCGTTTGACTCAAGGAGTTTCATAATATCTATCCAATCCTGACACATCTGGCTCAGAAAGATGGGTGTCCAAGATATACTGTGAATTCACCTTGCGCAGTTTGGTAAGATTATAGTGCGTAGGCCAAGGGGCCATTTAGGCTAATAAACTGCCTAAGCTCTTGAAGTGATAAATTTATTTCAATAGAGCCCTCTGCACCTGGGGCTACTTCATACTCATCGAAGCATAGAGTTAAATAATGGCCATCGAAATAGTAACATTGATCATCTTTTAAACCTTCAAAATATTCCCCATACCCTCTAGCTTTAAGGGCTTTGTCTGCAAGTTTATCTACGCCTTCCTTGTAACCGGCGACAAAAAGATCTTTAAAATAAATTTGGCCGCCAGTAGTTATGTTTATGTTCGAGCTTACAATTGTATTTCCAGCTCCGCCTGCGCCATGAGAATAATATGTTCCCTTATATAGAACACTTAGTAAATTACCTTCCAATGCATATTTTTCAGTTGTCACAAACCAGTTTTCTTGTTCATATTCTACATCTACACGTGCAGCATGTTTCAAATGTGCATTAACTCTATCTTCTATCAACTGATCTGATAGTCCTGATATCTGAATATAATCAGCTTTAACTTCGGCAGTCCACTCTGGATTGGTTGGATTGGTTGGATTGGTTGGATTGGTTGGATTGGGCCGCTTATACTCTAGTTTTTTCTTCTGAAACGTAACATTATTGCCAGTTTTGTCCAAGGTTGACTTTTGGAGTATCAATGAAGTGAGGTTTTGCTTACAACTGCGCACGTCGGTAAGTTGCCCAGCTAATTCATCGTAGGGGACTCCTTCAAATTCACTAATATTTGACTTATAGTTACCATCAGCGGTTACAGTACCACCAATTAATTTTACAAGAGCTTCTCCTTGTCCTTTAAGTTGAGCTGTTATTTGTGATTGTGTAACTTTACCGCTAGCATGAATTTCTTCACATTGCCGTGAAGCGAAGTCTGCAATTTCATCGAGTGTTGCGGACTGCAATGACGAAGATGAAAAAAGCACAAAAGGTAGGCAGTGAATGATCTTCATAAATTCTCCTCTTTTTTAGGTGTGAAAAGTTTCAAAAAATAACAATATAATATGGGTTGTGTTTATTTTACATTCTTTTAATTACACTCAAGATTTTCTAAAAACATCTTAAACAAGAGGTTTTTGTATAGTGGGGAACTAAACTGGCATGTCCTTAAGAAGAGTTACACCACCTTGGTGCAAATAGTTTTTTAATGCATTGAGTTATATGTATAAAGTAGTCTTGGGAACTATAATGGAATATTGTAGTATTATTATGTAAGGGACTTTCTAGTATCTGCATTGTATATATAAGAGCCATAATTTGATTGCAGTACACATAACTGGTGGCCATCATTGCACTACCTTGTTTATTAGAAAATATATCTTTTCTACACAGGATAGCTACCGCACTGGGTCTTACCTCCCAGTGCGTAACGATTAACCAAATTGAAGAGTAATACCTCGTAAGTGAGCCTCGGTTACTTATTGTGCTGAAAGGGCTGGATGCGTATGGTACCAAATTTAGATCTATTTGTTGAGCAAAAGGTCTTACTGAGGCGGGGGATTGACACGTTATTTTGATGAGGATCAGAAAGCGAAGCGGGGGAGGCAGTTTGGAACTGAGCGTAATGGAAACGGTGCACAGAGATAGTAATGCGAAGCAGGCTTAACCCTCGCATATAAAAGCAGAGAAGAAACGCGGCAGGCCCTTTGCTCAATACCCCGTCATCTCCAGATAGCCAACTCCCTTGGCATCTCCCGAGACAGAGACCGCCCCCTCCCAGTAGTCAAAGCGCCCCGTCATGGCCTGATCGGGCTGGCGCGCCTGAATGGTGAGCGTCATATCGGCGGCTTCCAGTTGCCACTCGATGGGGTAGGCTTGCCCCTTGGGGCCGCGCCAGGTCTTGCCGGGGGTGAGGCGGATGCGATCTGGGCTTAATACCCGACTGCTGCCATCGCGCTCAATTAGGATGCCGTAGCGGTTCTCCGGCTCGGTGCGTCCGGCCTTGGTGCGCAGGCGAAACAGCATCAGCTCGCGGCCATCTTCAAATTGCAGCGAAAACCAGTCCCAGCCCGATTGCCACTGGGCCAATACCGAGCTGCTCCACTCGTGATCAAACCAACCCTCACCGCTGACGTTGCGGATCTCACCATCCAGGGTCAAGGTGCCGCTGATGGTCAGGCGCGGGTAGGAGTAGTAGAAGGAGGCGTTGCCCGGGCTCTTCTCGCTGTAACCCTGTTTGCCCTGCAGTACCGCCGGCTTGGCGGCGCTCACCTGCAAATCAAGATCCCCCGCCTTGCTCTGCACCTTGAGGGTGGCGGGAAAGAGCGATTCCCCTTGAGAGGCCAGCACCCACTCTTTCAGCCAATACTGACCGCCGCTGGCACCGGCGAGCCCTGGCCCCTGGCGGCTGGTGCGCTCGTCCTGCTGGTGGCTGCCTTTGCTCAAGTCAGTGATGGCAAACTGGGCCAGCCAGAGCTGGGGAGCAAGCCAGGGGTTGTCGGATTTTATCTCCTGCTCGATGCCTTGCCTGAACAGGGTCCACTGCATGCCGTAGCCGCGCCCCTGTTCGTCTTTCAGGTTGCCGGTGAGATACCACCACTCGGAGCGGTAGTTGGGGTGGGCACCGTGATCGGTGGGCAGGTTGATGGACTGACCCGGCAGGGCCTTTTTGAAGTGATCGTTGCCGCCGCCAAGGATGGCGCCCAGATCGTTGGCACTGATCCCGGTGCCATACAGGGTGCAGATCAGCGCCAGCGACCAGATGTTGAATGTTTTCATACCACTCTCCTTGCGGCGTACCAGGAGGCGAGGGCGCCACAGACGGGGGCGAGCAGGAGCGCCGTGACGGCGTGCAGGGGGGCGGCCTCGAAGGCCAGCCGCCAGCCGAAGGCGCGGGGGTTGACCACCTCAATCAGCACCCAGGCAAGGCCATAGCCCACCGGCAGGGCCAGCAGCGCGGTGAGCAGCCCGAGGCCCGCCCCTTGCCACACCAGCAACCGGCGGCAGTGGCGGGGGCTCAAGCCAAGGCTCTGCAGGGTCTGCAACTCGCCGCGCCGGGCCAGCCCCAGCACCATGAAGGCCGAGCCGATGCCGACGAAGGCGATCCCCAGGATCAGCAACTTCAGTAGCTCGGTCACCACGAAGGTCTGGTCGAACACCTTGAGGGCGGCGGCGTGGATGGCAGGGGCGGGCAACAGGTTCACCCGCTCGCCAAACTGGGCCCGCAGGTGATCGGCGAGGCGATCCACGTGCGGGCTGAAGAGGGCCAGGGATTGCACCTTGCCCCCTTCGAAGGCGTGCAGTATCTGCCCCTTGTCGCTGCCGTAATCCTGATAGATGCCGGTGACGGTGAACGTTCGCGCCCCTTGCTCGCCGCTCACCTCAAGGCTTTGGCCCACCTTGACCCCTAGGCGCACCGTCAGCGGTTCGCTCGCCAGCACCTCGTCGGGGGTGGCGGGCCAGCGTCCGGCCAGCAGCGGATAGGCGGCTTTGAGCTCGGGGATAAAGTCCATCTGCGCCCACTCGATGGGCTGCCCCTGCCAGCGGGCCGGGTGCACCGAGCGGCGCGAGGCAGCGCGCACGTCCGGCGCGGCGAGAATGGTGTTGAGGGTCTGCTCGCTCAGGGCGCCCTTGTTGCCGGCCACCCCCTTGGGAGCGGTGACATAGAGATCGGCGGCCAGGCGCTGGCCGAGCCAGATCTCCACGCTCGAGCGAAAGCTCGACACCATGACGCCGATGCCGATGGCCGCCGCAATGGCCAGTTGCAGCGCCATCACCGCGATGGCGGTGCGATCCAGGTGATAGAGGGTTTCGGCCACCCCGAGCCGGGCGTTGAGGGAGCCGTACTCGCGTCGGCGCAGCCGGCCCAGCACGGCGCGCAGCACATCGGGCAGGGCGAGCGCCATGGCCAGCAGCCAGCCGCCTGCCACGAAGAGGGCGCCGCCAAGCCCGGTTTCTGGCCGCCATAGACACAGGGCGCAGAGCAGCAAGATGACGATGGCGAGCTCCCGACGTGGCCAGGGATGAGCCGGCGGGCGGCTGTTGCCTTCTCGCAGCTCAAGGGGGGATTGGCGCAGCAGTTGCCACCAGCCGGGCAGGTTGGCGGCCAGCGTGCCAGCCAGGCCGATCACCAGCGCCTTGCCAAGGCTGGCGGGGGAGAGGCGCAGCAAGTCGATGGGGTTGGGGCCATAGAGATCGGCCAGTGCCTGGGTGAGCTGCCCCATCAGGGCGAGGGCCAACAGGCTGCCGAGCAGCAGCCCGAGCAGGGTACCGATGCTGGCGAGGATCAGGATTTCCAGTGCCAGCCAGCGCAGCAGTCGGCGCGGCGGCATGCCGAGGATGATGAGCTGGGCCAGCTGGGGGCGGCGCACGCTCTGCACGAAGCGCTGGGCGTTGAACACCAGAAAGAGCCCCACCGCCATGGCGAGCAGGGAGAGCGCCGTGAGGTTCAGAGCCAGCGCATCGCCGAGCTGGCTGGCATCGAGCGCCGGGCTGATGGGCTCAAGCCACAAGGGCTGGGCGGCGAGCCCGGTTCCCTGCGCAGCCAGCAGGGCGCGTTGCAAGGCAGTGGCCTCTTGCTCGCTTAGTTTGAAGACGATGCGATCGAGTCGCCCTTCCTTGCCCAGCAGGGGCTGGGCGAGGCCGATGTCGGTCACCAGCAGCCGCTCCATGGGCACGGCGCCGGGCTCGAAGGTGCCGGCCAACGTGAGGGTCAGCGGGCGGGGGGGCGCCCCTTCACCGCCACCCAGCACGAAGCGGCGGATCTGGCCCGGTTGCCAGCCAAGGCGGCTCGCTTCGGGGGCGGCCAGCCAGACGCTGTCGGTGCGATTTAACGAAAAGCTGGGGTCGGTATCCGGTGTGGCACCAAACAGCTGGCGCAGGGGGCCGGGGTTGAACAGATCCATCCCCAGCAGCTGGAAGCTGCGCCCCTGCTCGTCCTTGAGCCAAGCGTGCAGCTGCGGCATGGCATTGAGAGCGGGCAGGCTGCGCACCAGTTTGACGTAGAGCTGCTCGTCCAGCCCGCCGTCCGGCGCTAGCCGGTAGTTCGCTTCCCCCGCCAGCTGGCTGCGGGCGGCGACGAAGTTGGTGCGGGCGCTGTGGTTCAACAGCTCGATGGCCACCACCAGGGAGACCCCGAGGGTGAGCCCGACCAGGCTCATCAACAGCAGCCAGGGGTGAGCGCGATAGAGGCGCAGCAGCGCCTTGAGCGGCAGCGGCAACATCACTGCCCTCTGTGGCGGGCGTCAGTCATGGCGGCTCCCCTTGAGCGCGACCAGCTGGCCCCCTTCAAGGCGCAGCACCCGATCCGCCAGGGCGCCATAGGTGGGGTTGTGGCTCACCAGCAAGAGCCCGGCGCCGGTGCCCCGCACCGCCGCCATCATCAGTGCCATCACCTGCTCGGCGTTGTGTTCATCGAGACTCCCGGTGGGTTCGTCGGCGAGCAGCCACTGGGGCTGGTGAATGAGGGCGCGGGCCAGCGCCACCCGCTGGCGCTGGCCGCCGGAGAGTTGCTCCGGCCAGGCGTGGCGCTTGTGGGCGAGATCGAGGCGTTCTAACAAGAGGTCAATTCGTGTCTCATCGCGTGGCAGGCCGTTGATGGCAAGCGGCAGGCAGAGATTCTCCTCCACGTTCAGGGTCGGCAGCAGGTTGAAATCCTGATAGACGATGCCAAAGTGGCGGCCGCGCAGGCGAGCCCGATTGTCCGGGGACTGATTGTCGAGGCGGGCCTCTCCCAGCCAGATCTCCCCCTCATCCGGGGGGATGAGCCCGGCGATCAGGTTGAGCAGGGTCGACTTGCCACAGCCGCTCTGCCCCAGCAGCAAGGTGATCTCGCCGGCGGCCAGGGTGAGATCCAGATGATGGAAGAGCGGCAGGCGTTCACTGCCGTTATCGAAGCTTTTACAGAGGTTGCGCAGGGTCAGCATGGGATAACCGCTTGATGGTCAATGGCTTTCATTATGCTATCTACGCTACCACGGTCGGGAATGATCAACACGCCTCGCAGCTGATCAAGAGCGCCAGTTAGTGATCACCCCAGCAAAAGAGGTGAGGATCCTTGCTGGATCCCGCTTGCCAGAGGTGGTTAGAATAGGAGCTTCCATGGGTCACAGGATGAGCAAGGATGTTACACAAGCAAGTCAGTTTTATCATCGATAGCAAGGGCAACAAGCAGGCTGCCGTCGTCCCCATCGAGATTTATAACGAGCTGATGACCCTGCAAAAGGCGCTCTCCGACAACAAGCCGGGGGAGCGCGAGCTGTACCACTTCAATGGCAAGGGTGCCGAGGCCCACGGATATCCGGTGGGCAAACGGCAAAATCCCGGCTTCATGGTGCTGGCGGGCTCCACCGCCAATGGCGAGGATGCCGCCTCCCTGCGCGAAGCCGTGATCGAACTGCGTCAGGAGTTGCTGGGCAAGGGGATCCTCACCACCCGCAGCGAAGGCGGCCTGGTGTTCACCGCCGATCAGCTGTTCAACAGCCCGAGCCTGGCCGCCAGTCTGGTGGCAGGCAACAACCGCAGCGGCCTGGATGCCTGGCAAAACAGTGCCGGTTACACTCTCAAACAGTCGGGCTTTGGCAAGAAGTAATTTCCCGAAGGTGCCGACGCTGGGCCTCCCTGCCGCTCCCGGAGACCGCACAACGGACATGAAAACGCCGCCCTCTTTGGTGTTGAAGAGGGCGGCGTTGTCTTGTCTGGGGTTTATTTCTTGCCAGTCAGCAGCCAGTAACTGATGGCCGAGCCAAAACCGCAGCTGGCGATGGCGATGGCCATGGGCAGCGGGGACGTTGGCGGATTGAGGTTGACCAGAATGCCCACCACGGCGCCTATGCCAAAGCGCAATGTGCCGGCCAGGGCCGAAGCCGTGCCCGCGGATTGAGGGAAGTGACCCATCAGGCCCGTCATGGCGTTGGCCCCCACCAGACTGATATGACCGACGAACAGCACCACCGGGATGACGATGCCCCACAGGCCACCGGTCTGACTCCAGGCGTTGTAGATGAGCAGGGCGCCGGCGCAGGGCAGCATCAGCAGGCCGTATTGCAGCATGCGCTCGGCGCCCACCCCTTTCACCAGCCGGCTGTTGACGAAGGTGACCACCATCATCAGCAGGATATTGAGGCCGAACAGCCAGCCGTAGTGCTCGGTCGGCACCTTGAAATACTCGATGTAGACGTAGGGTGAGGCACTCAGGAAGGCGAACATGCCGGAGCTGGAGAGGGAGCCGCACAGCACATAGCCCATGGCGCCGCGATGGGTGAGCACACCCCAGTAGTTTTTCAGAATTTGGCCGAGCTTGAGGGGCTGGCGATGTTCAGGCTTGAGGGTCTCCTGGATTTTCCACTGCATCACCACGCAGATGAGCAGACTGATGCCCACCAACAGCCAGAAGATCACCCGCCAGTTGCTGTGGGCGCTGATGTAACCGCCCACCACGGGCGCCACCAGCGGCGCCAGCGTCATCACCAGGATGACGAACGACATGGCGCGAGAGAAGGCATCCTTCTCGAACAAGTCGCGCAGCAGGGCATTGACCACCACGGAACCGGCCGCACCGCCCGCCGCTTGCAGCATGCGCCAGGCCAGCAGTTCAGGCAGAGAGTCCGCCATGGCGCAGCCCACCGAGGCGATGGCAAACATCACCAGTCCCGCCAGGATCACCGGCTTGCGACCATAGCTGTCGGCGAGCGGTCCGTAGAACAGCTGGCCGATGGCGAAACCACCGAGGAAGGCGCTGATGGTGAGCTGAGCCCCGTCGATGCTGGTGGCCAGATCCCGGGCGATGGCCGGAATGGCGGGCAGGTACATGTCCACCGCCAGCGGCGTCAGGCCGGCCAGGGCGCCAAGCAGGATAAACAGAAAACGGGGAGAGAGGGGGGCGTGGGGCATAGGGTGTCCGGTTGTCTACCTTGGTTGCGCAATGCAGGGAAACAACGAGTCTATCAGCTTTCACCACGCCGGGCATGGCGTTCCTGCGCCTCGTCACCGTGACCGGGCGGCCCTGACCTTGATGATGATACCAGCCAGTGCCAGCCACCAGATCAGCCAGGCCACCAGCGACAAGCCATAACCGAGGCGCTCCGGCCAGCGGGCACTCAGGGTCACGGTGAGCTGGTAGTTGCCGGCGGGCACCCGGACCTGCAACAGTCCGTTGGGGGTATTGTCGACGATCAGGGACGCATCATCGTCGATCCTGGCCTGCCAGCCCGGATAGTAAAATTGGTGCAGCACCAGAGTTGCCGGGCTCCTGGCATTCACGGTTAGTACGATATCGCGGGGATGCCAGTTCAGGATCTGCCACGTTACGCCCTGCTGCTGTGTGGTGATCTCGGGCTGGAACTCATCCTTCCAGGCCAGCAGGGTAGGGGAGAATAGGCTGCGGGGTACCTGTCTTGGCCGGTATTCCCGGGCGCTGCGCTTGCTGTCGAATTCCGCATCCAGCACGGTTTTCTCCGGACGCTGGGTGAGGGGGGACGCGTGAATATAGATCGCCTGCGATGCCATGGTGAGGGTGAGCAGCCCCCACCAGAGCCACTGCCAGGGACGATGGGCGGGAGGCGCCAGTGCCACCACGGCCACGGTGGCGATGACCAGGACAAGGTTGAAGCGCCAAGGGAATTGCACCAGTTGCAAAGGCATGAGCAACTGCCAGAGTGGTTCACTCACTGAGAGCATCATGAGAAAGCAGACGGTGCCGATCACGCCCCAGCTTTGCAGCTCGGGATGATGGGGTGCACGAGTGGCGGCCCACGCCACCAGCAACAGGACGAGGGTCAGCATGCTCAGCCAGGTGAGGTGACCGCGAAAGCGCCAGTCATCCAGGCTTTGGGGAAGGCGATCGAGAAAATTGCGCTGAAACTCGAAGATGCCGGTACGCATTTGTTCCATGGAGATCGCCCCCTGATCCAGCAGGGCGGGCAACAGCAGCAGGCTTGCCATGGCCAGTCCCCATCCCTGTGCCAGCAGGCTGGACCAGATGGGGCATATCGTTTGATTGTGCCAAGCCTGCAGCAGGCTGCGTACCGCCAGCAACACCAGGATGATCAGTAGGCTTGGCAGGTGGGAAAGCGCCAGCATGGCCACGGCGAAAGCCAGCAGGAGCAAGCCGAAGGGGGCATGTTTGAATAGCCTGTCCTGCCCCAGCATGGCCAGTGGCACCCAGACGAAGGCCCAGCTTTCGGCCAGTGCAAAGCGGGCATAGATGTCGATGGCCAGATGGTAGGGGAGCGCCATGTAGAGCAGGCTGGCCCCCAGGGCTCGCCGGGGGGACGCAAAGGTGCGCAGCCAGAGATAGGCAAACAAACCCGAAAGCCAGAGTGCCAGGCTGCTGCTCCAGAGCAACGGTGTCATGGCCTCGTGGTCGAGGGGCGTGGGTCCGGCGAACAAGGCACTGACATAGTAGGGCAGGGGAGGATAAAAGAAGAAGGTGGGGCTGCCAAAGCCGCCATTCATGGCCATCAGCCAGCGAGGATAGAACTCCCCCTGCCACAACTGAACCGCAAAAAAGTGGCTGGAGAGCAGATGATGAAACAGATCATGCCCCTGGCTGCCACCGCGTAGCCAGAAGAGCAACAACATGAGACCTGTGGCTATCAGCAATATCAGGGGAATGCTGTAGCGCGTCAGCAATCCGTACATATCGGGACTCGCTGGTGATGGCCGCAGGGAGAGTCGGGTCGATACGCCGGCTCCCTTCTGCGTCTGACGTTCTACCAGAGGCCAGCATCCCTCTACTTGGTGGAAATGGCAAGCCAGAGGCCCGGCTCGGCGCGAAAGCGGGGTGCAAACCAGATCTGCCGGTTTGGTGCGGGCAGGTCGCCAGCCAGGATGGGCCGTCGGCTGAGGCGACAGGCCCCTTCGGCAAGCGCAAGGGCCGCATCCCCTTTGTACCAGCCGTCGGTGACGGGCAGGGCCGTGGTTTCGCGCAGCAGCCTGACTCCCCACTGGGTCACCAGCGCCGGGCACGCCCGCTCGGCCAGCTGTGCCGCTTGCACCATGGCGGGCGGCTGGGGAGAGGTGAGGGTGATACAAAACAGCAGCAGGGCTGCCAGGGTGGCAAGCCATTCGGCGCGGCGCGGCAGCCAACCTGTCAGTAGCACTATGCCGAGCAGGGTGAGGGGCGCCAGATGGCGGGGATTGTCCGGGTTCTGGCCAAACAGGGTCCAGAGCAGCAGGGCCAGCCAGCCAAGATACCATACCTGCTTGGCTGGTGCGGCCTTGCGCCGAACCGCCGGCCAGAGCGGCATCAGCAACAACCCCATCGGCAGCGGCCAGAGCGGAGTGAACTGCGCGCTGAAGGTGCGGGCCCAGCTCAACAGCCGATCACCGTGGGCCGCCGCCGTGTTGCCCCAGAGAGTAAAGTGGCCATCGGTAAAGCGCAGCCCTTCGCTGAAATAGGCCAGGCCATCGGCCTGCCAGACAAACAGCAGGCTGAGCAGCCCCACCATCGCGATAGGAAGCACAAACCGGATCCGCTCTCCCTTCTGCTCCATCCCTAGCCAAAGCGGCAGCAGGGCCAGCATGAAATAGGAGGGACGCAGGGCCAGCAGCAGGCCCACCAGCAGGCCGCCCAACGTCAGTTTGCGATGCTGCAAGGCCAAGAGAGCCCCGAGCCATGCCGCCAGCGCAGGCCCGTCCGAGAGGCCGGAGAGCGCCAGCGTCGGCGTCAGCGGCAGGGCCAGCACCAGCAGCCAGACGGGGGCCAGCAGGCTTTGGCGCTGCCACAATCTGACCGCGAGATACGCCGCGAGCGGCGCCAGCAGTCCTGTGCCCATCAAGCTTGCCCACTGCACCGCGCGGGCCGGATCATCAACGGCCAGATTGATCAGTCGCGCCAGCCAGATAAAGGCGGGGTAGCCCGGAAAGTGGGGCGAGAACTCCAGCACGCTGAAGCGCACCACTCCGTGGGCAAAGTTCAGGGCATCGTCGGAGTCGAGGGCCACCGGAAAAGCAAGCAGCCAACCCAGCCAGACCAGTTGCAGCAGGATCAACAGCCAGAGGGGGGGTGAGCAGGGGGAAACCCAACGCCGAGACCTTGCCTTCCCCCTCATCTCCAACCCTTCTCCCGCCGGGGGATGAGGGGGCAAACCGGTGTCCGGGTGCATTTATCGGCAGGCTGTGCGTAGGGTGGGTAGAGCGAAGCGAAACCCACCGTTTGTCGAAGCGCGGTGGCGCAATGATTGGCAGATGGTCATCAGAGCGGTGCCAGCACGGCCATCAGCGCTTTTTCCGCCTCGGCGAAGGCGGTGGCATCGGCGAGCTTGGCACCTACCCCGAATACCCCCGGGTTGCCGATGGCGTCCAGCACCCTGGCCAGCGCCTGGTCGGCGGCCTTGCGATCCCCTTCACTCAAGGAGGGGAGGATCAAATCGAGGAAGCGCTTGCTCTTGACCACCAGCACCTTGGCGGTCTGGTAGTCGCCAAGGTTCTGGCTGGCCCCCTCGAGGCGGCGCTCGATCTCCGCCTTGTAGGCCCGGTTGAGCAGGGCAGCGGTGGCGGCGGCATCTTTGGCCTGAATGGCAGCGGCCAGCGGTGCTTGCAGCTCGACCTTGTGGTGCTCTTCCAGATAGGTCAGCTCTTCGGCGATCTCGCTCAAGGTGGCGCTGGCATCTTTGCCGTCAGTGGCGGCGCCGAGCAGCGCCTCGCGCGCATCGATCAGCGGCTCCTTGCCGGTGGCGGCGTAGGAGTACGCCTGGGCTTGTCCGATACCTGTCAGCAGCGGGCCCGTCAGCAGGGCAAGGGCAAGTAAACCTGGTCGGATGGTCATCCTGTTCTCCTTGTTGTGCCAATGGCGCGGCGGTCAGGCCACGCTCTGGGTTTCGATCACGGTGTTTTCGTTGCGATGATTGAAGATGGCATGCCGTCTGTCCACCCCGTCGATCACCATGTCGGCGGCCATCATCCCCATCTCCATGGCGGTGTCGGTGAAGATGTAGCGGAATGTCCCCTGACGGCCGCTCATGATGAGGTTGGCTATCGGCATCAGCGCCTGAATAGCGGCGTTGCGGCGTGCCTGATAACCGAGATCCATCAACGGATAAGCGTACTCGCTGCGCGCCTCGAAGGTCTCATCGCCAAGCTTGGCGGTATCGACACCAAGGCTGGCAAGATCAGCGGTGACCCGGCCGCGCAGATCGGCCAGCGGCGCCTGCCAGGTGGCATCCCCCGGGTTGCAGGGGATCTCCAGCATCACGGATGTTTGCCCCATCGGCGCCATAAAGGGGCTACGGCGGCGCGGTTCCTGCAGACGGGTGGCCAGAATATGGGGGTCGGAGAGGTACTGCCAGGTGTTGTCCGACAGGTTCTCCTGTTTGAGCGGCATATTGACGAAACGCAGGGATCGGTAGTGCAGATCGCACGGCAAGCCCAGATGCTGGCAGGTGAGCGGCAGCGGCAGGGTGGAGATCACCTGATCAAATTGCTCGCTCTGCTCCACGTTATCTTGTGACCAATAAACCCGTTCGATGCGGCCATCGGTCTGCTCGAGGCGGGTAATGGTGGCGTTGGTCTTGAGTTCGACTCCCTCTGCCATCAGCCGCTCGCCCAGGGTGGTGAAGATCTGGCCGAAGCCGTACTTGGGGTAGCGGTACTTGCGGGCATAGGTGCGCACCGAGATGCTGCCGTTGCGCCTTGGCAGCAGGCGGCGCGCCACGTCTTTGAGATCGATCAGGCTGATGCGCTGGCCGGCCCAGTCGGCGGAGAGCCGGTCAGGGTTGATACCCCACAGCTTGGCCGTGTAGCCCTCGAAGAACTGGCGATAGAGGGTGCGGCCGAAGTGGCTCTGGATCCACTCGGCAAAGCTCGCCTTGTCAAAGTCGTCCGGCTTTTTGGCAAAGGGCAACAGCAGCAAGTCTTTCACCGCGCCAGCCATCAGCGGCAGAGGGGCTGTCTTGATCAGGTTGGTGAGGTTCAAGGGGTAATCATAGGTGCGCCCGCCAAAGCGGATCACGCTCTTGCGATCGGCGTGGAGCAGATCGTCCCCCATCAGTTCGTCGATAAAGGCAAGTAGCTCGGGGTTCTTGGTGATGAAGCGGTGACCGCCGTAGTCGAAGCGATAGTCGCCATCCTTGCCAGCAAAGGTCTGGGTGGCGCACATGCCGCCCACCACGGGTTCCTGCTCGAACAGGGTGACCGCAAAACCGGCCTGGCAAAGACGCCAGGCGGCCATCAAACCGGCGGGGCCTGCGCCCAGTACTGCAATCTTCTTGTTGTCGCTCATGACTGTGTATCCGAAAAATCTGGCTGAAGAGAAAAGGGAAAGAGGGTGAAAAAGGCGGCCCTATCCCGTGAGCCGCCTTGCCATATCCAGAGCTCGTAAAGAAGCGGGCTTACCCCTGGACTTTGGGGCGATAGTTGCGATGCCAGACGGTGACGAAGACCAGCAGATAGGCGGCCCAGGTCAGCAACTGCAAGCCGGCCGGTGAGGCATTGTAGCCAAACAGGGCGCGCAGGAAGGTACCGAATACCCCCTGATCGTCGAGAATGTGACTGATGTTGAACACAGGCGTCGTCCAGAGGGTGATGACCCCCGCCGCCTGCAACATGTTGACGGCGGACGACAGCAGCCCGGCGGCTATGATGATGATGAGCAGACCGGTCCAGCGGAAGAAGGGGGCCAGCGCCACCTTGCGAGTGGAGCGCAGCAGCCCCCACACCAGCACCACAGAGATCAGCAGCCCCGCCAGCGCCCCCATCAGTCCCTCGTGCAGATCCACCCCTTGCCCGGAGTAGACCAGGGCCGAGAAGAAGAGCACGGTTTCAAACCCTTCGCGCATCACGGCCAGGAAGGCGAGCAGCACCAGACCAAACAGGTTGCCGCCGTCGATGGCGGCATCGATGCGCGCCGTCATGGCCCCGACCTGGGACTTGGCCTGCTTCTGCATCCAGACCGCCATGTAAGTGAGCACCAGGGTGGCGAAAATCAGGATCCCCGCCATCAGCAGGTGGTTGTAGCGCTCGCTCTCGAACTGGCTCACCACCACCTGAAACAGGAAGGCGACCACCAAAGAGGCGACGAGGCCTAACCCCACCCCCAGATAGATGAACTTGTTGTAACGGCTCGCCCCCAGCTTGGCGAGATAGGAGAGGCAGATGCCTACCAGCAGAAAGGCTTCCAGCCCCTCGCGCAGGGTAATGAGAAAACTTGCAAACATCAGGATTCAGGCTCCGTGTCAGGCGTAGGGGAGGTGGGTTGCAAGGTGAGTTGCAACCGGTTGAGCATCACTATGGGTGGCTCCGGGAGGCTCGGCTCGGCGGCGCGCACCGCATCATTGACCCACTTGGGGTAGGTGCGGAAATTGAGTCTGATATCAGCCTTGAAGGGCCCCTGGGCATCCGCCGGCAGTGGCCAGGCTTCATCGCGCCAGCCATCGGCCGGGATGCGGGTATCCGCCAGCAGCTTGGCGTAACGCCAAAACTTGAGCCCCACCGGCTTGCCCTCAGCATCGCCGAATACTTTTCGAAACAGCCGCGCGTCCTCGGGCACGGCGCCATCCACCGGCTGGCCACTTTGGAGCACCGTCTTGCCGCTGGCGTCGGTGACCGTCAGCTCCAGCCAGAGTTCGCGAAAATCGGCGACCCCGGTGGGCAGGGCGTGGCCGGCGCCGGTATTGGCGACCCGCACCACCAGTTGGCGGCGCTCGGCAGCCCCTTCGATGCGGGCCGAAAGGGGTTCGATACGGGCAGAGAGGGTAGAGCTTGAGCGGAGCAGCGCCAGGCTCTCTTGCTCGAGGGTTGCACTTCTCAGCCCCACCAGCTGGTGCTGGGCGCCGGTGAAGTTGTGGCGATAGAGCCGTTCTTTCACTGTGCCGTTTTCGGTGGACTGGCCGGCCACCGGCGCGCCGCCGTTGCCCGGCTCCGGGTTCATGTGGCAGTCGATGCAGGTGCGCCGCTTGGCGGGATCGGCCGCCTTGGCGAAGCTGGAGTTCTCCCACTCGTCCCAGGTATTGACGATGTTGGCGCCGGTGCCGGGGGCAAACTCGTTGTGGCACGACTTGCACAGGGCCGCATCCCGGTAGAAATCCTTCTGGTAAGAGGCCTTGTGCATGGCGGGGCGGGCGTTGATCTGTCGCTCCGCCAGCCAGTGCTGGAGGCTGCCACCGGCGGCATCCTCGAACACATAGCTCTCGCGGTCTTTCAGATTCACGGTAAAGGCGCTGTTGCCGCCGGCATCCTCGAGCCGGGTGATGCGATGGCAGAGCACGCAGCCGGTGCCTTCCTCTACTACGGGCTCGCCTTTCTGGTGGGCCGCGATCAGCGAGGCGCCGCCCTGCTCGAACATATGGGAGCCCTTGGGCAGATCCATCTGGCCTGTCATCACCTGCTGGGGCATATGGCAGCCCTGACACCACTGGCCAAACGCTTCCCCTTCGGTTTCACGGGCCAGCGCCTGCACCACCTTGTAGTAGGGGTGGGAGTTGCCCATCAGCCGGTGGTTGCTCTCGCTCCAATCTTTGAAGGCCTGTTGGTGGCAGTTTTGGCAGGAGGCTGAGTTGAGCCACTCCTTCGGGTGAGTGGTTGGCGCCTTGGCGGGATCCGTGCGCGGTGCATCGAGCCGCAGCCAGTTGGCGAGATAGGGGAGGTTGCCATCGGCGGTGACGAAGGCGTGTAAGTCCTCCATCATCGCTTTCACTTCCGGTTGCGGCCTCGCGGGGTCAACAGGCTCGGCCCCATCGCGGGTGTCATGGCCCATGCCGCCCTGGGTCTGCTGGGTCATGCGCAGGTATTCGCCGATAAAGTCCCCCGCCACCATGTTGGCGAGATTGGCGTGACCATTGATGGCGTTGTCACCGCTCTTCTGGCGATGGGCTGCCATCAGATAGCGGTTGGTGAAGTTGAACCCATCCAGATGGCAGGAGTTGCAGCTCATCCAGTTGTCCCCCGCCATGGGGAAGCGTGAGTTTGCGGCGGTGTTGCCAAGGTTGAATAGCCGCTCGCCGCGCTGAAGCGGCTCGGGACGGGGATCTGTCTCTACCAGCTTGGCGAAGTGGGGAACATCCACCGTGACCCGGGCAAACGGGCCGCTGCCGCCGCTATTAAGGCGGGTGAGATCCTGCCCCATGGCGTTGTGTACCAGAATGTGGTCGCCGTCGATCAGCAGATCCCGCGGATTCTGGCCCGGCAGGTGGCGAAGGAGCTGGGTCGCCTTGGCGCCCCCCTGGAACTTCTTGCGGCGGTGGCGGTTGCTGTTCTGCTTGCCGCTGCGCGACAGGTCGAACACCAGCAGATCTTCCGAGCCCGCCTGGGTCAGATAGACCCGCTTGCCATCGGCGGCGAAGCGCGCCGCAAACGGGTTGGAGACGATCTGGCTGCGGTTGCCGACGCTTGGCAGGTTGATCTGCAAAAAGAGCTGCTTTCTTTCATCTACCCGCTCTTTCTCTTCATCGAGATTTATGATGGAGACTGCCGGAAAGACGGTGCTCTGAAACTGGAAGGGGTGATCGAAACTCCACAGCACGTGGGGTAGCCAGGCTTCGCTGCCATCGGGGGAGAGGGCGATGCCATCGAGCAGGCGTGGCAAGCCCTGAGAGTCGCTTGGGGTGGCGCTGTGAGTCTCGGCCAGGGTTATTAGCCGCGGTTTGGGCAGGGTCGTGCCTTTGGCATCCTTCTCAAGCCTGGCGAGATCATAGATGGCGAGCTGGCCGGTCATGGCGTGGGTGAGCAGCAGGCGATCGTCGTCGGTCAAGGCCAGCCCGCGCGGGGTCTCGGCAGTGGCCACATCCAGCTGCAAGTTGCCCGCAGTGTCGTAGGCTTGCAGGCGACCGGCTTCAAACAGCGTGACCCAGAACCACTTTCGCTTGGGATCGAAGATGACGCCGTAGGGTCTATGGCCGGTGGGGATCGTCTTCGCAAGCGTAAGATTATCACCCAGCAGCAGCAGCCGATCGCCGCTGTAGTCGCTGACCAGCAGGGTGCCGTCGCCGGCGCGCGCCAGCTGGCGCAGATCGCCGCCAAATTGAGCCTCTTTGAGACGCTTGCCACTGGTACGTTCAAGCAGGGTGACAGAACCTGCGCTGAGGTTGGCGGTGACGAGGCGCGGGCTCTTGCCCTCTTCATAGGCGATCATGGCCGCGCCCATCTGTTGGGCGCTGGCAATTGGACTTCCCAGCAGCAGGAAGAGGACCGGCAGACAGGATAAGAACAGCTTCAGCATGGGATCAAGAGCGCCATTTCAAGATGGTCCAGCGCCAGGCGTGGCGCAGCACCAGGGGTGTCAGTGCCAGGGCGCTCAGCCAGTGTGCCCAGCTGGCGAGGTTGCCCATGCCATCGCCCGGGGTACCGTGCAGGATCAAGATAAGACCGCTACCAAGGCAGACCAGTAGCAGGCCTTCGATAATGCGACCGGTAGTGCGCAGGAAGGGCTTGCGGCTCTTGTTCAGCAGGCTGCGATGGGAGAGCCAGAAGGCGCCAAACAGCAGCGGAAACAGGGTGAGGGAGAGCATTAGATGCAGCAACAGATTCCAGCGTGCCAATGACCAGTGAGGGGTCAATGGTTCCCACAACAACAGGCCGGAGAAAAACATCAGATAGAGGGAGCCCTCGGCGGCCTGATGGTGATAGGCCAGCCATTGCCCGAACTGTCGTGGTGAGAGGGAAAGGCTTGTCATAGATGCTCCAACGCCCGGGCAGTCCAGCCCGGGAGAGAAAGTTTACAGTGCAGTAAAGGTAATGAAAAGAGTTATCAATTCTACTCTTGATGAATAAATTCTGAATGAAAACAGGGCTGGGTTACTTGTGATCCGCCAGCCGTTCCGTGATGGCGTAGATGAGCGCTGCGGTGGAGAAGGCGAGAAACACGATTACTGACCACTTCATTTCGATCTCGTTGCCGGTACCATCGTTCAGGAATGCTTTGAGTACCTCGATCCCGGCGATGGTGACCAGGGAGTTGATGACAATGAGTTTGAGGGACGCGAAGGTGATCTTGCTGAGCCAGTTGTTACCAAGTGCCTCGCGCTGCTCCGGCGTCTTGATGAACTGCACATAACCGCAGATAGCCACCAGGATCAACATTTGCGCCACCAACACGAAGTCCACCAGGGTCAGTACCCCTGTGATGAGATCCAGATAGTGAATATCGATAATGTCGCGGCACAGCTCATAGAGTTGCATGGCAAATTTCACCATCAGCAGAGCCACGCAAACCAGAATGCAGACATAAAAAGGGAACATCATCAACCGGCTGCCATTGAGCATGACGTTGAATCGACGCATGGAAACTCCTGAGTAGGGGAAAATTGTGCTGATTATGGCGCGAAACCGGCGGTCAGCGAATGTTTTTGACTGGCATCGTCGCAAGGGCGTCAGCTATCACGCTGAGCTCAGCTTGTACGCTGGGTGGTATATCTGGGATACATGCCCGGTTGTTATTCGATGTTGATGTGGTCCTTGGTGTCGGCATCGCTATCGAGCCACACGTTTTCTTCCGTCAGACGGCGATCGCCCTGAATGGTGAAGGTGAGGGTGCCTTGTTTGAACAGCCGTGCACCATCCGCGCGCTTGCCTTGACCGGCTTGCCATTGACCCAGACCTGTTCCTTGTCATCGGCTCGGATCGTGGCAACGGTGGCGCCTTTGCTGTTTTTGGCCACCCATTGGCCGGCATAGGGAGTCAAAGCTGCTTTGGCATTCGTATTCACGTGCGGGGTCGTGCTGCCAAAGTTGGCCTTGGCGTTCTCGGCCTTGCCCTTGGTGATATCGCACTCTTGCAGTTCGGAGATCTGGGTACCGCCGGCGTGTTCGAGTTGCTGACGGTATTTGGCACTGATGGCATGGACTTGGGTGAGCAGGGCTACGCTGTGTTCTCAAAGTGAACGAATTTCAGTCACAGCCATTTTCAGCCAAGAATTGAGCCCTTAAAGATGCCCAATTTAGTCGCTTTGAAGTGAGCAAGTGTTGTATTTCTGGACAGAAGGCTGTTTTCGACATGTCACATTTTATATTTATTAATTTTAGTGGAAATTAATAAGCTCAATAGCAGACCAAATAAGATCTCAGCTTCATGATTCCTTGTGAATCACCTTACCTGATCCATACCATAAATCTGAAACATGCTTTTTCAGACAGTCGTAGCTTTCATCGTTGTATCTATCGTCAGTGGGGAACGTTCAATCACCACTTTGGCACGGCGGGTGCCGTTTGGGTTTGTGGCGATGTTCTGATTAGTGTTTCTAATATTATAAATAGTTATTAGAAGACTTATTTTTATTCCATCTCATAACAACCAACTAAATGTATAATAAATGAATGTTATCTATATGTCTGATTTTAAAGGCCACAAATTATTCTGGTCGCCAGTATGTAACTGGTAACTAAGTTGTTGAACAAAACTGCATATCAGTCACATCGATTTGTGACTGCACTATATTTAAGCCGCAGGTCAGGCAAGAGGTTTTTATGAAGTTTGTTATTACTTTATTTTTAATATTATACTTCTCATTTGCTACTGCTGGTGACAAGCCACTTCACTTTGCGTTGTTTACTCAACGGGCAGAGGGAGATGCTTTTTGGGGTGTGGCAGAAAATTTTGCGAAGGCAACTCAACAACAACTAAATGTTAAGATTACTGTTTATTACGCCCATGGCAGTAAGCAGAAAATGCTGGAAAACTTACAAATAGCCAATCGTGATCATGTCGATGCAGTATTGTTTCCTAACTTAAAAATGTCTGCTTACGACCTGATCGAACAGGCTGAAAGTTTGCATCTACCCGTTTTTCTTTTTAATGCTGATATTGAAGAGCGTCATCGTAAAACGTCTGGAAATCCAGGTCAATTTTTCCACTACTGGCTAGGAAGTATGATGCCTGACGACGAAAATGCAGGCTATCTTCTTGGAAAGCAATTAATAGGACGTGCCCGTCAATTGACGTTAAATGAAAAAAATGGACATGTTTATATTGTGGCAATAAACGGAACAATAACAGACTCTCCGGCAATAGATCGTCTTAACGGCCTAAAGCGTGCCATAGCAGAAGATGGCAATGCAACTCTGCAACAATCAGTTTATTCCTTTTGGGAAAAGGACATCGCTCGAACACAAGCAACACATCTACATTTACGCTACCCGAATGTGCGAGTCTTTTGGGGCGCTAGCGACCTAATTTCGATCGGTATTAGCGAGTCATTGTCTCAAAGTGGATGGATTCAGGGTAAAGACTATGTTACCGGTGGGATTGATTGGTCTCTAGAAGGTCTTAAGGCTATTCAGAAAAATCAAATTCAAACTAGTATAGGAGGGCAATTTATGGAAGCTGCCTGGGTTGTCATCATGTTGCATGATTATTTTAATGGTATACCGTTACCAATTGAAAATAATTTAAAATTCAACTCAAAGATGGTTTTACTTCCATCTCGATCACTCCCTATATTACTTGATAGGCTTATGCATGATAAATGGGGTGATATTGACTTTCGTCATTATTCCAGATTTTATAATCCTCAAATGAAGGAGTATCAACTCGATCCTACGGCTATTCTTAAGGACTTGGAATCCATACATAACAATAATCAATGAATAGCGATGAAACAATACCTTAGTATATCTCTGGATAAAATGGCCTTTACGAAAGCCATGTGGGCTGTGTTCTTAAAGTGATGATAATATAAATTTGTATGTTCTCAAAAGCTTAAAATCTATGTCGCGTCTCGCCGTTATCAGTTGATCGATGCACGAAAAGGGCTTGAATAGATCCTTTTTACTCGTCGTCGTTTGAGCAGGCTCCCTACTCGCAAACCAGGCTAGGTACTCGATGGCACTCTCTGGAGCCTTCATTTCTGTGCTCCTTGGCGAAATCTAGAACGTTTCGGCCCATGGAATTCTATCAACAACACCTTTCGCTGTTGGTAGAGCACAGGCCTAAATAGATACCATCCTTGAAGCGTTGCAACTGCATCTCAATGAAGAAGGGCTCGTCGACTTCGACCTGTGGTGCCTTACGACTACAATGTCAGGGCGCCCAAAGATGCAGTTGGAGCACGTAAAGAACACCCCAGTTAACCAAGCTCTTGGCCACCGATGTGGCGATTTTGGCAGTAAAGTCCACTTAGCCACAGATGGTCATGGTTTGCCGCAGGGTTTCTGCCTCAGTTACTCAAGGGTATTAATTGTGGACAGACTTTCGTCCTGTACTGTGTCAACGGCCACCCGTTGTCACTGGGGCTTGATATGGGGGATATATCGGGTTGTGCCGTGCGGCAACCTATGGGGGGAGTGTGAGGGCCAAGACGACCTGATACGCCCGCGACACAGAGCAAGCGAGATACATATGACAAGCATAAAAAAGCCCAGTCCTGAGACTGGGCTTTGGAATTTGGCTCCCTCGACAGGACTTGAACCTGTGACATACGGATTAACAGTCCGCCGTTCTACCGACTGAACTACGAGGGAATTGGCTCCTCCTACTGGACTTGAACCAGTGACATACGGATTAACAGTCCGCCGTTCTACCGACTGAACTAAGGAGGAATTGCCTGTCTCGTTGAGACGGTGCGGATATTAATAGCCTGTTGACCGAGTGTCAACCCGCGACCCGACGCAAAAATGGAATATGGGCCTGTTTGCCCAAAACTTGGTCGTTGTGGACTATTTTCAGCACAATCAGCAGCTTGAAGTGGACCTTTGCCTGCCACTTTTTCGTTTTGACACATCCGTGACTGGCCGCCCTCAATGGCGAGTCACACGGGTGGCTCGTTGAATGGCGGCGTATTGTGCCAAAGAAATGAAACCATGACGCAGACTCGGCAGGATGCGGTGTGGCTGATCGGCGGAGCGTGCTGGGCACCATCAAAATTTAGTTAGCAGGCGAAGTGAAAGATCGGCGTAATGGTGAGAAAAGTCGGGGATATGTGAGAATAAACGGCAATTTTGCGTGGTAACTGTCATTCATTGATCCCACCCATCGAAATATTTCATCGGCTGAGGTATGGTTGCTCAGGATACCATCGCCGTGTCGACAGCTCTGCCGGCCCTTGATGATGATCGGGCGCCGGTTCAATCCGGCCTTTGTCTCCCTCTTCTGGTATTACGACATACATGCACAACCAAGCTCCTTTGCAAAGCGTGAAGCTGGCCATTGCTTTACGCCAATCCTGTATTGATGAACCTTATAGCCTTCCCCGCTTTGGTCGCGATCTGATCGCTGGCATCACGGTCGGCATCATCGCCATTCCGCTGGCCATGGCACTGGCCATTGCCAGTGGTGTGCCGCCACAACATGGTCTCTACACCGCCATCATAGCCGGCATCGTCATCGCCGTGACCGGCGGCTCCCGCTTCTCCATCTCGGGACCGACTGCCGCCTTCGTGGTGATCCTCTATCCGGTGGCCCAGCAATTTGGCGTGGGCGGCCTCTTGATGGCGACCCTGATCTCGGGTTTCTTTCTAGTGGCCATGGGGGTGGCCCGACTTGGGCGCCTCATCGAATATATTCCGCCCTCGGTAACGCTGGGCTTTACCGGTGGTATCGCTATCGTGATCGCCACCTTGCAGATCAAGGATTTCTTCGGTCTGCATATAACCGAGATGCCAGAGACCTATATTGGCAAGGTCGAAGCGCTGGTCCATGCCCTGCCAAGCTGGCAATGGGGAGATACGCTCGTCGGGATTGCGACACTGGCCGTGTTGTTGCTCTGGCCACGGCTGCGGTTGCCGGTTCCCGGTCACCTGCCCGCCGTACTGGTGGGGGTGGGACTGGGGTTTGGTCTGCACTATTTCGGGGTTGATGTGGCCACTATCGGTAGCAAGTTCAGCTATACCCTGGCCGATGGCACTCAGGGCATGGGGATCCCGCCCATAGCCCCGACCCTGGTGATGCCGTGGGCTCTACCCGGGCCGGATGGTTCACCGGTTGAGTGGAACCTTGCCGCTATCGAACGCTTGCTCCCCGCCGCATTCTCCATGGCGATGCTGGGAGCCATCGAATCTCTGCTCTGCGCCGTGGTGCTGGACGGCATGACCGGCCGCAAACACAGCTCCAACGCCGAGCTGGTGGGGCAGGGGCTTGGCAACATAGTTGCCCCCTTCTTTGGCGGCATCACAGCTACCGCCGCTATTGCCCGCTCCGCCGCCAACGTGCGGGCGGGGGCGACCTCTCCCATCTCCGGCATAGTGCATGCGCTGGTGGTGCTGGCGGCCATCCTGGTGCTGGCGCCCTGGCTCTCCTGGCTGCCGCTCTCGGCCATGGCGGCCCTGCTGCTGATCGTCGCCTGGAACATGAGCGAGGCGCACAAAGTGGTGGAGCTGGTACGTCGCGCCCCCAAATCCGACGTGCTGGTGCTGCTGGTTTGCCTATCGCTCACCGTCATCTTCGACATGGTGATTGCCATCACCTTCGGGGTGATCCTGGCCTCACTCCTGTTCATGCGTGAAATCGCCAAGATGACCAAGCTGCACGATCTGGCGGATCACAAACGTTATGCCCACGAAGTACCGTCAGACGCCTTGCTCTACAAGATCAACGGTCCCTTGTTCTTTGCCGCCGCCGAGCGGGTCTTTGGCGAGCTGGTGGCCCAAGTCAAGGGACACAAGCTGCTGGTATTGCAGATGGAGGCCGTTTCCATTCTGGATGCGGGGGGCCTCTCCGCCTTCCTGCAATTTGAGAAGCAGATGGCCAAGGCCGGGGTGCAACTGCGGGTCGCTGAATTGCAGTTTCAGCCGCTCAAAACTCTGGCGCGCGCCAAGGTGCGTCCCGTACCCGGTCAGCTGGAGTTTTATGGCTCGCTGGAAGAGGCATTGAAAGGCGAACACAGCCACGAACAGCCGGCAACATGATCAAATGGGATGCAGGAGTGACAAGATTTTGCACAGTTGGCTCGGTTCTTGAGCAAACAGACTGAAAACCGCAAAATTGCGTTGACCACAAGATACTGCATCCCTTACATTACGCCCCGTCGCCGCAGCATGACCAGCAAGCGATGGTGCAACTCAGGCACCTGAAAATGTGAGAAAAATTTGGTGAGGTGTCCGAGTGGCTGAAGGAGCACGCCTGGAAAGTGTGTATACGGCAACGTATCGAGGGTTCGAATCCCTCCCTCACCGCCAAACGAAAACCCCAAGTGATTTAATCACTTGGGGTTTTTCTTTGTCTGAATTTTTTGATATGTCGTTCAGCAGGCCATTACATTAGATGTGGGCTGGTATGCGACCTCGTTGAATTACTCTGGATAATCATCATTGATGCGCAAGGGGTTTAAACCCACTGGCTTTTATTATCGATTCTCTCTGTGCGTTGTAGTTCGCGCCATTGGCGTGGCGAGTAACCGGTCCAACATTTGAACTTGCGACTGAACACTGCAATATCGGCATAGCCTAGGTTCAGTGCCAACTCGGTGATACTGAGCCGGCTGCACTGCAAATATTGCTGAGAAATTTCCAAACGAGTGTCCTGCAAGAGTGTGTTAAAACTGCTGCCCTGCAGTTTAAGACGTCTTTGTAGTGCGCGGCTGTGCAGGCCAAGAGCGGCGCTGACCCTTGAAACAGTGCATTCGCCACTGGGTAGCAAGCTGTTGATAACATCGCGAACTTGCGCTTGCAGATTGTTGGGATAATGGGCTTCAAGGTATTGGATCCGCTGTTGAAAATACTCGCGGATCAGCGTTTCATCCGGACGCGGCTTGAGTACCAACCAACTGGCTGGGAAGCGCACACCATTCATATGACTGTTGAATATCGGCTGATCGCCGCCTGACCATGATCCCGCTGTCGGTTTCGCCTGCTGCAGGTGTAACTGAAGTTGCGGACTTGTATTTCCTGCCAGATAGCGGACAGCACTATGGAGCTGGGCGCAGCTCAATTGCATCAGTTGCACTAAACCCATGGGGCTACTGAAATCAAAGTCGATGTGAAACTCCACTTGATCGTCATGGTGGTGTTTTATCAGACGTGAGCCGTGGGCATGCAAATGAAGGTGTTGGCCAGCAAAGGCCAATGCCTCTCCGAGACTCGGCTGCTGATGGCTGGACAAGGCCAATTCTCCGAAGACCAGCTGATTCTGGCCGACCGCCAGTCGCAAACCGAACCGTGGCTCTTGGCAAAGGTGGGCGCTGATATCCAATAGCGTCGCCAAGTTAGGATAAGCCAAGTAGGTATTGGGCTGGCGTAATTGAGCAGGGCTGAAGCCTGCTTGATGCAAAATCTCGACGGGATTTTTGCCCAGCTGGCTGACAAGTTTCTCGAAACCTTCAATAGCACCGCTGCGTATTAAAAACATGACATATCGCTCGTCCTCTAATAACACACCTAGATCAGTCACTAGATATCAAATGAGTGTCATATATTGTCAAGTTATCAATGACCTTTCCTGACTAAAATCATTTTCGCTGCGGTTTTTGGCGGCACCATCAACAACTACCTTGGAGAAAATGATGAGCGATATACAAAATGCGGCAATGGAACTCTTGATGACCATGCAAGCGGGTCCTGTGGTGGCACGTGACGATGCGCGCGAGGCGACGTTGCTGCTTGATGCAGACCTACCTCATGTGTCTCTACCAGATGGTTCAACCCTGCAAGTGTTGCATGTAGACCTCAATCAGAATCTGTGGATTGTACGCAACAGGTTCAAGCCAGGTTTTTGCGTAGACACTCACTACCACACGGGGCCGGTCTATGCGGTCACCCAGTCGGGCGAGTGGTTCTACCAAGAGTATCCGGACAAAGTGAACAAGGCGGGTTCCTATCTGTTCGAGCCAGCTCATTCGATCCATACCCTGACCGTTTCCCCGGATGCCAAGGAAGATGCGGTGGTCTGGTTTGCCATCTTTGGCAGCAACGTCAACATCAATGCCGAGGGTAATGTGGTCAGCATCATAGACGCCAAGAAGATCCTCGCCGCTTACCGTGCACTCTGCTCATTGGAAGGCAAGAGCTGCGACAAAGTCATCGTGATTGGCGAATAAGGGTCCCAATGAGCCACTTGACCACCGCGTTTGTTATCGGTGCAGGCGGCTTCATCGGCCGCCATCTGGTACACCAATGGTGCATTGCCTCGCCAACGCCGCTGGGGTACTGGCTCCCAGGAGTTTGCCCCACTTTTGTGGTGCGGGCACTGGCTCCAACGCTTGAGATTGTCGGGCACTTGCTGAGACAGCTGCAGCGCCCCTTGATCACGCGGCAGGCTTATCGACTGACAGGTGGACCCAATGTGTTTTCCACTGAAAAGAGTCGGTGCCTGCTGGGCTATGCGCCGGTAATGCCCTTTGAGGTTGCCATGAAGGAATTGGAGGCGCATTTTTCCACCCGTAAGGGCCAGCAAATATTGCAAGCATGACGTATTTCGCAGTTTTGCTCAGGCTTGCCTTTGCATAAAAAAAAACACAAGAGTGCAACACATGAAGAATTGGCAGTATGGGGCTCCCAAGAGGGCCTATATATCCGGCGGTGGCAGTGGCATAGGTTTGAGCCTCACCAAAGCCTTGCTGGCCGATGGCGCCAGTGTCGCGCTTTTTGACTTGCAAGTCAGCGATGAAGTACTTGAGCAATTGCGCGATCTTTGCAACGGCAACCAGCAAGTTATCGTTTTGTTAGTGGATATCACAGACCCATTGGTGATAGAAATGGCCATAGGCAAGGCTGTTGCCAAATTGGGTGCACCGGATTTTGCCTGTAATTGTGCCGGTATTCTGCGCACTGCCGTGTTCACCGAGATGTCTTATGCCACCTTCGAGCAGGTGATCAGAGTCAATTTGCTCGGTAGCCGAAATTTCTCAGCCGAGGTACTAAAACACATGGAGAGGGGGGGACACCTGGCGCTGGTGGCATCACTTTCAGGGGTAGTCGGCAGTTATACCCAAGCGGCCTATGCCGCGTCCAAGTTTGGTGTGGTCGGACTGGCTGAGGTGTTACGAACTGAACAGAAGCTACTGGGCATAGATGTTTCCGTAATATGCCCAGGCGAAATACAAACCCCACTGCTGGCTTATGAACGTCAGCATGGTAACCCCATCACCAAGACACTGAATGAGTTTGCCGGTGTCCTCTGTGTTGAGGACGCCGTGGCCGGGATCCTTGCTGGACTGAGAAAGCGCCAGTTTATGATTACTCCCGGTTTCAGGGCCAAATTCACCCGGGCGCTAGCACGCAAATGCACCGGCTTTTTTCACTGGCTGGTTGATCGCAATCTGGCCAGAGCCTATGCCCAAGAACAGAAACAGACTCGTCAGCGGGCCCCATAACCCTAAAACGAGAGCGAAAACTATAGGTAATGTTTGTTTACCCAGACCCTGTTTGGCTCTGTTACATCAAACGGGGGTGCCAGATGATTCGGCGCTATGAGTGCCCCGGACTTTCGGGGAAGTTACCGAGTGACACGACTTGCCAATGATGCTGACTGGAAGGGAATGGTGATGAGCAGATCATCACGCTTTCTATTCGTTCCGTTCACGCCGCGTTGGTTTGGGAAACAACCCTCGTGGAACCTGCTCATGAGTGAGCGTGATAGCGGGCAGTTGCAAACTCTGTCATGAGCAAAAAGTTGCGTTCATCTTGGTCTCAATAACCAAGAGTGCAATGTTTTGTAGGGATATATTCCAATTACGCAACTAATTGCGCCATTAAGATGGGTGGCGAATGTGGGTTGTAGTTAACTGGTTGTTTTATATGTGGAAAATGTTTGGCATGGTCACTGCTAATAGATTTGGTCGAGTGCTATCTCATTTCACCAATCTATCAGGAGTATACCCATGCCAACTCCATGTTATATCAGCATCGAAGGTAAAACTCAGGGCAATATCACCGCCGGTGCCTTCACTTCCGACTCCGTCGGCAACATCTTCGTACAAGGTCACGAAGACGAAATGCTGGTACAAGAGTTCCAGCACGTTGTCACCGTGCCGACTGACCCGCAATCCGGTCAGCCTGCTGGCCAGCGTGTCCACAAGCCGTTCAAGTTCACCGTCGCGCTGAACAAAGCCGTGCCGCTGATGTACAACTCCCTGGCCTCCGGCGAGATGCTGCCGAAAGTGACCCTGAAGTGGTACCGCACCTCCATCGAGGGCAAGCAGGAGCACTTCTTCTCCACCGTGCTGACCGATGCCACCATCGTCGATATCGACTGTCAGATGCCTCATTGCCAGGATCCAGCGAAGTCCGACTTCACCCAGTTGCTGCAGGTCTCCTTGGCCTATCGCAAGATCGACTGGGAGCACACCGTTGCCGGCACCTCGGGGGCAGACGACTGGCGCGCGCCGCTCGAAGCGTAACGGGACACACAAGGGCACTGCTTGCGGTGCCCTTTTGTCATCTGCGTATTTGACGAGTACCTGCAGTCGCTTGTTATCCGCATTTCCATCCAGCGATTTTTTCTTATGTCTGTTTGCTCTGCGCAAGCGGGCACAAGAAAAAGGACGAGTTCACGTCTTGCCGCACGCCGTCAAGGGCGTGCGGTAGCCATGGTGTCAGAAACGCCGGGGCGATGGCGGATTTCTCACACGGTTTGAATGGCTCCCGAATGTGCGGGGCCGCATGACATCTCAGGGGCGTTCACCGATGGCCGACAGCACAGGATTACAATTTACCGTCAAGGTGGGGGTGCTGCCCGAGAGCACCTTCGTGGTGGCGGAGTTTGCCCTGGAAGAGGGGCTCAACCAGCCATTTCGCCTGCGCCTCGAGCTGGCAAGCCCCGAGCCCGACGTGGATTTCGGCGCCGTGCTGGACCAGCCCTGCGAGCTCTTGGTGTGGTACAACGGCGAGCTGCAGCGCCGGGTGTGCGGGGTGGTGAGTGACTTTGCTCAAGGGGACAGCGGCTTTCGCCGTACCCGTTACCAGCTGCGGGTGCAACCTGCCCTATGGCGGCTCTCTTTGCGTCAGAACTCCCGTATCTTCCAGGCGCAGAAGCCCGACGAAATCCTCTCCATCCTCTTGCAAGAGCACGGCATCACCGACTACGCCTTTGCGCTCAAGAACGAGCACGCCAAGCGGGAATACTGCGTCCAGTATCGGGAGAGCGACCTCGACTTCGTCAATCGCCTCGCCGCCGAAGAGGGGCTGTTCTACTTCCACGAGTTCGAGCAGGGCAAGCACAGGGTGGTGTTCGCCGACGACGCGGCGGCCCTGACCGCCGGCCCCGAGCTCTTCTTCAACCTGGGCAACCGCTCGCTGGAACAAGGGCCCTATGTGCGTCAGTTCCACTACCGGGAGGCGGTGCGCCCCTCGGATTTGGAGCTCAAGGACTACAGCTTCAAGACCCCGGCTTATGGCCTCTCCCACCAGAAGGTGGGGGCGGAGCTCTCCCATCAGCGCGACAGCTACCAGCACTTCGACTACCCGGGCCGCTACAAGCTGGACCCGAGCGGTAAGGCCTTTGCCCAGCACCGACTCGATGCCCTGCGCAACGACGCCGTCACCGGTAGTGGCAAGTCCAACTGCGCGGCCCTGCTGCCGGGGCAGACTTTCGCCCTTACCGAGCACCCGAACGGCAGTCTCAATGCCGATTGGCAAGTGGTGCGCGTCAGCCACACCGGATTGCAGCCCCAGGCGCTGGAAGAGGAGGGGGGCAGTGGGCCCACCGTCTATTACAACGAGTTTGGGGTGGTGAAAGCGAGCACTACCTGGCGGGCCCGTATTGGCAGCCAGGAAGCGCCCGACAGGCCCATGGTGGACGGCCCGCAAATCGCTATCGTGGTGGGCCCGGAGGGGGAGGAGATTTACTGCGACGAGCACGGTCGGGTGAAGCTGCAGTTCCCCTGGGACAGATACGGCAGCTCCAACGACCAGAGCTCCTGCTGGGTGCGGGTGAGTCAGGGCTGGGCGGGCGGTCAGTACGGCATGATGGCCATCCCGCGCATCGGCCACGAGGTCATCGTCTCCTTCCTTGAAGGGGACCCGGACCAGCCCATTGTCACGGGTCGCACCTTCCACGCCACCAACAGGCCGCCCTACGAGCTGCCGGCCCACAAGACCCGCACCGTGCTGCGCACCGAGACCCATCAGGGGGAGGGCTTCAACGAGCTGCGCTTCGAAGACCTGGCGGGCCAGGAAGAGATCTACATCCACGGTCAGAAAGACCTGAACCTGCTTATCGAGAACGATGCGGCCTGGCATATCAAGCATGACGAGCATAGGGACATCGACAATGAGCGGGTGACCCGCATCAAGGCCAATGACCACCTGACGGTAGAGGGCGAAAAACGCGGCCAGATCAAGGGGGACTATTCGCTGACGGTGGATGCGTCCATGCACCAGAAGTTCGGGCAGAGCTGGCTCACCCAGGCCGGCCAAGAAGTGCATGTCAAAGCCGGTGCCAAGGTGGTGCTGGAAGCGGGATCTGAAATTACCGTCAAGGTCGGCGGCTGCTTTATCAAGGTCGATGGCGGCGGTGTCACCCTGGTCGGCCCCACCATCAAGATGAATTCCGGCGGCAGCCCGGGCTCGGGCTCCGGTTGGGCGGGCAAGTCTCCCATCGATCCCCAGGGGGTTACCGTGCCTCCCCCACCCAAGGTGCCGCTGAGCCCGGCTCAGCTCGCCACCATGAAGAGTGCGGCTCCTTTCTGTGAGGAGTGCGAGAAGTGCAAGGAGGGGGCTTGTGAGATCTGAGATCATCTCGTTACCCGAGTGGGTCGGCACACACAGCTCATTCCCTCTGTATGCCGTGCTGGCGGGGGCCAGCGATGCCGCCCCCTTGCAGCACTACTACCAGCTGGATGGCCGTCATACCCCCCGTGGCCTCTATCTCGGCACTGCCTATGCAGACTGGCACCCCGTCATGCCCTATCTGGTGGCACTGGATGAGGGCAGTGCCTTTCTGGAGTGGGCGTCCAGCACCTCGGCCCGTGATTGGGGATTTCTGCTCTCTACGGCGCAACCCGCCGACACACTCTATGCCCATCTGCAAGGGCTGACCCAGATCCTGCACCAGGGGGAGGCGGTGTTTTTTCGTTACTGGGATGGCGTTTACCTGGCGTCGATCATCGAACAACTGGGGGATCGCTTTACCTCCCTGTTGCCCGAGTTGCGTGAGCTCTGGATCTGTGGCAGAGCCTTTGAATGGGCCCCTTCAGAGCCCTTGGCGCCACGCCCTTTCCCTTGGTGGAGCCTGCCCAAATCGTTGGCCGCGGCGCTGGCGAAACGAGATCCAGCCCCCCTTGTCAACAACCTGATGCAGCAGCTTGCCGATCAGAATGGCCAGCTCTACTGGTCCTTTCCCGAAGCCAATTTACGACTCAAGGTTGCCCGCTTTGTCGCACGCAATCCCTTAAGTGATTCCGAATTATTCCCGGCGCTTGAAGCTGCGCTGTGCAAAGAGGTGCAAGCATGAACAATGCCGGCCAAGCCGTCTTCAATCAGGTACTTGCCGACTATCGCAATGCCCTGAAAGAGTACCGCAAGGATGCGGAGAGTTTCTTTCTCGGCGACATGCTCGGCATGGACATGGAGCAGACCATCAAGGTCGGCGACAAGACGATCAAAGCCTCATCCAGCAGCAGTAAAACCCAATCTGTCGTAACCCAGTGCCCGCTCAGCGGCACTTTGCGCCTGGTCCATCTGTTCGAGTCTGTGCGCTTCATCCCCATTGGAAATACCCCTTACAAGGTGGAAGCCGGCAACATGAGCAGAACGGGTTTCATCCCCGAGGCCGTGGTCAAGGAGGGCAACCTGGATGCCAAGGGCATTGCCGAGATAGGCAAGCTCACCCCGGGTAAATCCTATCGGGTGACCTTCTATCCCAATGTGAAGAAGAGCGATCTCGATGCGCTGTTTGCATCCTATGCGCCGGTACAAAAAGACCTCGAAGCTTGGCTCACTCAGGAGTGGAACGGCGAACACAAGGCCGCCTGGGGCCGTTACAGCACGACCGGTGCCGGATTTGGCAGTCATTCCCTGGCCGCAGCCAGCGGCATTGGTAAAGCCCTGGTCGGGGTATGGGATGATCTCAAGACCATCTACGAACTGCTGGCCGATCCGGTGGGTAATGCCAAGAAACTGGCCGAGTTCGGCGTCGATGCCGCCGCCATGGCGGAGGCGGGTGCCTCCCAGATGGAGGCGGCCATGCTGGTGCTGCAGGATGAGGCTCTGCTTTATCTCTATGCCTATGCCCTGGTGAGCTGGGTCAAACTGCTGCCGCCGGATCAGCAGACCGAGTTTGGCGCCCAGGTGATCGCCTCTGTGCTGATAGACGTCATCGTCGGTGTGGTGCTGACTGGCGGCGCCGGCCTGGCGGCCCGTTACGGTGCCAAGACCGTCTCCATGGCCAAGAACAGCGATCGGGTGATGCGCCTAGTGACCTCTCTGGTCACGCTCTCCAAGAAGCACAATCTGGCCCAGCATGCCCAGACCGCCAAGAAGGTACTGACGGCCGGTGTGGCCAAACTCAATCCGGCCAAGAAGGCCGATCTCAATCTGGTAGGGGATGGCAAGGTCCTGACTCAGGTCGAGCAAGCGACGGCCGCCAAGCGAAAATTCCAGTCTCATACCGAGGTCCAGCAGGTCAACAGTACGCCGGATGTGTCCACACCGGCAAAAACGCCATCCGGTCAATCCAGCCAACCTGAGGCACAGACCTGCAAGAACAACTGCCCTGTCTCCATGGTGACAGGAGAGGAGTTGCTGGCGCTGGAAGATGCGCTGCTGCCCGGCCTGCTGCCCTTTACCTTTGGTCGCCTCTACCGAACTTCGGCGGTAGAGCAGCACTGCGGTATGGGACCTGGCTGGAGTCACTCTTTGGCACACCGGCTCGAACGCCGCGGTGAGACCCTGATCTGGCGTGATAACGAGTCGTTAGCCGTCGAGCTGCCGCTGCCGTCGACAACGAAGCCCATGATAACCAACCGGGTGTCGGAGGCGGCAGCCTACCTGGGGGATCAAACCGATGAGGTGATCCTGGCCAAGGCCGGCTCCCCCTTCCTGCATTTTATCTGGCAGGGAAATGAAGGCCGATTGACGGCGATGTCGGATGTCTATGGCAATCGCCTGACAGTGCGTCCGGATGCCGAGGGTCGCCCCTGCTGGGTTGAGCACGATGGTGGCTTGGCCCTGCGACTCGTCTACCAAGAAGGTCGTCTCACCGCCATCGAGTTGCAGCGATTCGATGGCATCAACTGGCAGCCGCAGGCCACCCTTCAGCGCTATCACTACGATGACGCTGGCCATCTGGTGGCCGCCGAAAATGGGGCAGGAGAGAGGGAGCATTATCGTTATCGCAGCGATGGGGTGATCCTGGAGCGTCGTCTCGCGGGTGGGGCCGGTTTCTTCTGGGAGTGGGAAGGTGAGGGGAGCAGCGCTCGCGCCATCCGTCACTGGAGCGACGTCGCCCGCTTCGATGTCAGCTATGGCTGGGATGATGACAAGGGAGAGGTGACCGTCAACAACGCCGACGGCAGCCTGGAGGTCTACCAGCATGACAGCAATGCCCGCCTGGTGCGCCAGCAGGATCCGGACGGTGCAGTCACTGAATTTGTTTACAACGACAAGGGCCAGAAGGTGCTGGCTCGCGATGCCCTGGGGGGCGAGACCCGGTATCAGTATGACGATGCGGGTTTGCTCTCCCTCGAGGTTGCCCCGGATGGCAACCAGACGGCCTACAGCTACTGGGATGGCCGTGTTCGCAAAGTCGTACAAGGGGATCGTGAGTGGCGTTTCGAGCGCAACGAGCAGGGCGATGTGGTTGCCAGAGTGGATCCCCTCGGTCGGCAGACCCGTTATGGCTACACGGCACAGGGCAAACTCAGCTGGGTGGCGCAACCCGATGGCAGCCGTGTTGAACTGGTCTGGAATCGCCTTGGCCAACTGATCGAAGAGAGGGGGGGCGACGGCGGCATCACCCGTTGGCGCTATGATGAACGGGGTCGCCAGATCCTGGTGCGCGACCCGCGCGGGGCCATTACTCGCTATGAGTGGGATGCCGCCGATCGCTTGCTGGCCGTACATCTGCCAGGCGGTGGTAGCCGCCGTTTCGAATACAACCCTTATGGCAAGGTAACGGCGCAGTGGGATGAGCAGGGGCGCGAGACCCGTTTCGAATATCATCCGGGCCTGCATCTGGTGAGCCGGCGTATCAACCCCGACGGCAGTGAACTCAAGTATCGCTACGACAATACCAAGCTGTTCCTGAGCGAGATCGAGAATGAACACGGCGAGCAGCACCGCATCCACTACGCCCCCAACGGGCTGGTTGAGCGGGAAACCGGTTTTGATGGCCGCACCACCGCCTATCGCTACGATCTCAATGGTCACCTCGGTGAGAAGGTGGAATTTGGCAGGCAGGGGACAGAGCTGGTTACCCGCTATGAGCGTGATGCCATGGGGCGACTGCTCAGGAAGCTGCTGCCGGATGGCCGTGAAATCCAGTTCTCCTATGACCAGCATGGCCAGCTGACCCAGGTCCATGATGGCGTCTGGCCGCTTGCCTTTGAATATGACAGGGGCGGCAATCTGGTTGCCGAGCATCAGGGGTGGGCTTCCAGCTACTTCCAGCACGACGTCATGGGGCAGCTCGCCCAGTGGCGGCTGCCGGACGGCAATCGTCTCGATTACCACTATCTGAACGGTGCCTTGAGTGGCGTCGATCTCAATGGAAATGAGCTGACTCGTCACCAGATGTTGGCCGGGCTGGAGATGCGCCGCCGCCAGGGGGTGCTGACCCAGCAATATGAATACGACGAGCAGGGGCGTCTGACCGCCTTGCGCCTGCAGCGTGAGCAGCGGACCGCCCGTGAGCGGCGTTACGGCTATGACCGCACCGGTAACCTGCTGCAGATCAATGACAGCGTGCAAGGGGAGCAGCGCTACCGCTACGACCCGCTGGATCGGTTGCTGGAGGTGCGCGGTGAGCTGACCGAACGCTTCCTGCACGATCCGGCGGGCAACCTGTTGAGCCAGACTCAGGGGGCTCAATTCGAGCCTGCGAGAACCCAGGGTAACCGGCTGCTGTTCAGTGGCGATCGCCACTTTGAATATGACGAATTTGGTCGTCTGGCCGTCGAACGACGCGGCAAGGGCCAATCATTGGTGACCCGCTATGAGTACGATTGTCAGCATCAGCTGATTGCGGTCGAGCTTCCTGATGGCAGCACAGCCCGCTACGACTACGATGCCTTTGGTCGCCGCATTCGCAAGACGCTCAATGGGCAGAAAGGGCAGGGCGCCGAGCTGGTGACCGAGTTCTTATGGCAGGCCAACAATCTCATCGCCGAGAGCCGCAGCGACGGCATCTATCGCAGCTTTGTCTACGAGCCGGGCAGCTTCAAGCCGCTGGTACAGCTGGAAGGAGAGGGGGATCAGGCCGAGGTTTATCACTACCAGCTGGATCATCTGGGTACTCCCTTGGCCCTGACTCATCACGACGGCCACACCGCCTGGCAGGTGCGTTATCGCGCCTATGGCAACGTCTGGAAGCAGGAGCTGGCCGAGGTAGAGACCCCCCTGCGCTTCCAGGGCCAGTATTACGACGAAGAGACTGGGCTGCATTATAACCGTCACCGTTACTATCAGTCCGACACTGGTAGATTTATCACCCCCGACCCGGTGGGATTATTAGGCGGTTTGAATTGCTATCGTTATGGTCTCAATCCTCTTCGTTGGGTCGATCCATTGGGTCTTACGGGGGTGGATGGTGTATGTCCAGATACTAATTCAGTGCTAAAGAAGCCAAATAATACGGCTAATGCAGTGAAACCTGATGACATACCGATGACTCAAAATAAATATGATGAAGTCATCAACTTGGAGCGTGGTAATCGACCGGAAAATCCACGTTCATATCTTCCGGATGAATATGTTAGTGCTCATGGAAAATTATTTGAAGACCAGGGGGGAGCTTTCTTTTCATTTGGTGATTGGTGGAGTAAGGAATATAGGTCACTTCCCGCTAATAAATTTGTTGGCTTGCAAAGTGAAATGGAAGATATTTTCAATAAGGCAAGTGCCATATCAGATAGAACGGATAGAATGCGCTATCTTGATAGAGCTCTTGCATTAGGCGTTGGTGATGATGCACATGTTTTAGCTAGGCTGGCTAAAAAGGATATATATTATATTCGCATTAAACCAGGCGACAGTCGTTTTCAATACAATATGCCGACAGGTAATGAAGGTGGTGCATATCCAAATCAGTGGGTGCCAGGAGGGAAAACTAAAGGAGGAACACGAGAGTCTGTTCTGGTAGGTTCTGAAAATGTGCATCATGGTGGTAGTATGGAAGAAATGGCCAACCTGTTTGGTTCTTGGGAGAAACTGTGATGTTGCAGGCTAGATATAGAGATAATGAATTTGTTGAAAAATTCATCGCGAACCCAGTTTCCTTTTTTAAAGGAGAGGGCCGGTTCCTTTATAGAGATCGAGATAGAGATATTCATCAATATGGAGCTTCAATGTCCCTACTATTAGGGGAGTATGTAAATAAAAACCTGATATCTATGAGTGAGTTTGTAAATGGTTTCTCGGTTTTTGTTTCTTCGTTAAATACTACTCGCCATGATCTTTATCATTTTCTGTGTAACATATTAGCATTCAATCGATGTATGTATGATGATGGAGAGATTGATCGTGACTTATTTATACCAGGTGGCCCTCTCCATACAGTATCCAAAAAGTATTTATCACGTATTGATGATGACTTTTCTCAGGAAGGTTTTTTTAATGACATTAACAATGGTTCCGAGCCTTGTTATGCTATAAATAGATTTTATCCTCAATCTGGTGGCTGTTTGTTATTAAAACATAGGCTGAATGAGTTAGTTAGAGGAGGGTGAATCTTATTGCAATAAAAGTCTTTAAATTCTTGGGGGAGTATACTGCTGGGACACTGAGGTTTTTTATTTATGAATTTGCACTTATTAGATGTAAGAGCAGGGGTTTATTTGTAACGTTTATATAAAAGTCATTCTTTAATTCATCAGAGATATAAATGAATAAAAAAAGTATCTTGCTGGCAATTGCTACAAGCTTGCTTGCTGGTTGTGCCACTGCTCCTATGACAAAACAGGAGCTTCAGCAAGCCGCCCGGCAGGGCCAGGGCAAGGCGCAATATGAGCTGGCCAATCGTCTGGTTGCCAAGCCGGATTATCCAGAGGCCATGCGCTGGATGAAGCAGGCCGCGGAGCAAACCGGGCCTTTGGCGGCGGATGCCGATATTCGTGGTAAGGCGGCGCTGCAGGTGGGGAGCTGGTATCAGGCGGGACTGGGTGAGCCCAAGAACCCCAGGCTGGCCCATGACTGGTGGCAGCGTTCGGCCAAGCTGGGCAATTGGGACGCCAGCTATCAACTTGGCAAGGAGTGCCAGCGTCAGCACCAGGATAAGCTGGTGAGCGCGTGTCTCGACTGGTTCGAGCAGGCTGCCAAACGGGATCATGCTGGTGCTCAGTTGGTTCTGGGTGAGTGGTACGCCAGCCAGCCCGACGCCGATGCCGATGCGGTTCAGTGGCTGGAAAAGGCCGCCGAGCAGGGGAATCGTGACGCCCAATATCGGCTCGGCCTGCGTTATGAGCAGGGCAAGGGGGTGAGCAAGCGCCCCGACCTTGCCCAGCGTTGGTATGAAAAGGCTGCCGCCCAGCAGCAGCCGGATGCCTTGTTGACTCTGGCTCGCCAAGCAAATACGACAGAGGCGTTTCCCCTTTATCAGCGTGCCGCCAATGCGGGTTCGCCATCAGCTCAGCTGTGGCTGGGGCAGGCCTATCTGGCGGGTGAACAGGTGCCTCAGGATCTGGCGCTGGGCCGGTACTGGCTGGAGCTGGCCGCAGGCCAGGGCTTCCATGAGGCCGAATACCAGTTGAGCCTGCAGCAGACGGATGCGGTTGCCCGTGAACATTGGCTGACCCTGGCCGCCGCGGGTGGGGTGAGTCAGGCTCAGCTTGAGCTGGCAGTCTTGCAGCAGGAGAGGGGAGAGCTGAAGGCGGCTCGCCAGAGCCTTTCCCTTGCCGCTGGTGAAGGCAATGTGGATGCCCGCTATGCCTATGGTGAGATGCTGAGGCTTGGTCTGGGAGGCAAAGAGGATTATGCGCAAGCCCTCAAACAGTATCGATTGGCTGCCAACGCCCGTCATAGATCGGCCCAGTATCGCATGGGGATGATGCGTGAGCAGGGATTGGGGGCGCCTCGCAATCGGCTGCATGCTTATGCGTGGTATCTGCTCGCGGCTACGGATGGTAACAATGATGCTACCAAGGCGCGTGATGAGCTTGAGCAAGGCATGACAGAAAAGGAAAAGAGTGCCGGTCAGAAACTGGCTCAGCACTGGTTTACTCAGTAGCAGAAGCCAATAGGGTAGACCATCATGTTGATTTGTATCATTAAATGATTTGTCACTTGGTTAATAAAATGAAACTTGTCAAAAGGCTTTATTGAACATTAACTTTATTATTCCCAGTGTGCAGATAAGGCTATCCATTACGAATGTCTATCATCAATGCCAGAGAGGTTTTACGTCATGCGCCAATTATTGACGTCAGTGGTGTGTGGCTTACGTAATTTACTGTGTCAGCTTTTGTCGTGTCCGCGCGCAAATAAACAAATTTAGTTGCTTTTTTCATATTTGAATTTTTCTTTAATTTTTTATTTCACATATCAAGCAGGTATGCTGATTGTTTTAATTTTTCTTTTGCGGTTGATTGTAAGTTGTTGTTTTTATTGTGTTTTATTTGTTTTTTGTAGAAATTTATTAATGTCGTGTTGACGTGGGTAAATATATAAATATACCATTTGTCGCAAATGGCACATAAGCCAAAATGACCTCTAACAAAGAGTAGAGGCGATCGGGTTGTTGTTATAGATAACAAGACGCATATTGCGCTTTTGATTATTAGAGCTTTTGCTTGAATGTGTCGAAAGTGTGTCGTCAGCTAATGAACTTATCACTGAATCTTTCGATGGTTCGGTCAACTGTCATTTTTGACAGTTGTTGGTAAGGGCGTTGGCTATAAGCTTTAGGGTCTTGGTTGACCCTTAACTTGGTATTTAGAGCATGGGAAAAGGAATTGATGGCGCCACTGTTGCGCCCAAAGAACGCATCAATATCAAATATGTACCGGCAACTGGTGGTCAGCAGGCGGAAATAGAACTTCCGTTGACCATGATGGTGGTTGGCAATATGAAGGGCCGTACTGAGGAAACCCCTCTCGAGGAGCGTCAGACCGTCTCCATCGACAAGAATAATTTCTCTTCCGTCATGAAAGAATCAGCGCTGGAACTGCAGTTTTCCGTTCCCAATCGCCTGGAGGAAAACAGCCAGGACGAGCTGCCGGTTTCGATCAAAATCCAGTCTCTGGAGGACTTCACCCCTGACCGCGTGGCTCAGCAGGTACCCGAGTTGCGCAAGCTGCTGGAATTGCGTGAAGCCCTGGTTGCACTGAAGGGACCATTGGGAAATATTCCCTCCTTCCGCAATCGTTTGCAGGATCTGCTGTCCAGTGATGAGGCTCGTGAGCAGTTGCTCAAGGAGCTGGATTTGATTAAGCCTGCCGAGTGATCGGCTGGTTGGATTGATTGACGAGAAAGGAATAAAACATGTCTTTGGTCGAAGAACAGGTTCAAGCGGGGGCGAGTGCCGTCCCCTCGTCCTTGCTGGACGAAATCATGGCGCAGGCTCGCATCACCCCGGTCGATGAAGGCTACAGTGTCGCCAAGCAAGGCGTTGCCGCCCTGATCGCCAATATCCTTGATAACGGTACCACAAGCGATCCTGTCAACAAGGCGCTGGTAGACAGCATGATTGTCGAGCTCGACAAGAAGCTGAGCAAACAGATGGATGTGATCCTGCACGCCAATGCATTGCAGGAGATGGAGTCTTCCTGGCGTTCACTCAAGTTGTTGGTAGATCGCACAGATTTTCGTGAAAACATCAAGATCCAGGTGTTGCATGCGACTAAAGAAGAGTTGCTGGAAGACTTCGAGTTTTCACCCGAAATTACCCAGTCTGGTCTCTACAAGCATGTTTATTCCAGCGGTTATGGTCAGTTTGGCGGGCAGCCCGTCGGTGCCGTGATTGGTGATTATGCCTTCACTCACAGCTCACCCGATATCAAGCTGATGCAGTATGTCAGCGCCGTCGGCGCAATGGCTCACGCTCCCTTCATATCCTCGGTTGCACCTGCCTTCTTCGGCGTTGACAATTTTACCGATCTGTCCTCCATCAAGGATCTCAAATCGGTCTTCGAAGGCCCGTCCTACACCAAGTGGCGTGCACTGCGCGAGTCGGAGGATGCCCGCTATCTGGGTCTGACCGCCCCGCGTTTCCTGGCACGTTTGCCGTACGATCCGACCGAAAATCCCATAAAGGGTTTCAATTATCAGGAAGATATCAGTTCGGATCATGACCACTACCTGTGGGGCAACACCGCCTATCTGATGGGAACCTCCCTGACCGACAGCTTCGCCAAGTATCGCTGGTGCCCGAACATCATAGGCCCGCAAAGCGGTGGTGCCATCCATGATCTGCCGGTGCATGTGTATGAGGCCATGGGTCAGCTGCAAGCCAAGATCCCGACCGAGGTGTTGATCACCGACCGTCGTGAATATGAGTTGTCAGAAGAAGGTTTCATCACTCTGACCATGCGCAAAGACAGTGACAATGCGGCTTTCTTCTCTGCCAACTCGGTGCAAAAACCCAAGGTGTTTCCGAACACCAAGGAAGGCCGGGAAGCGGAAACCAACTACAAGTTGGGCACCCAACTGCCCTACATGTTCATCATCAATCGCCTGGCGCATTACATCAAGGTGTTGCAGCGTGAGCAGATTGGCTCCTGGAAGGAGCGTCAGGATCTGGAGCGTGAACTGAATGGCTGGATCAAGCAGTATGTTGCCGATCAGGAGAATCCGCCGGCAGACGTCCGCAGCCGTCGTCCGCTGCGCGCAGCCCAGATCAAGGTGCTGGACGTAGAAGGTGAGCCGGGTTGGTACCAGGTTGCCATGGCCGTACGCCCGCACTTCAAGTACATGGGAGCCAGCTTCGAGCTGTCTCTGGTGGGTCGACTGGACAAGGAATAATGCCCGATGCCGTATCTCTCTTCCTGGGATAGAGGAAATGCGGCCAGTCTGTTTGATCGTATCCGGGGGGAGGGACTTGCTTCCTCCTCCCGCACGGAATCTGAGGAATTGATTGCATCTGTCAAACGGCAGCTCGAGCAGGTCCTCAATACCCGTCCCGGTAATTGCCGCAGTGCTCCCGAGCTGGGTGTCATCGATCTCAATGACGCCACTCAGGGCAGTGCGGACATCAAGGGGCGGATCCGTGAGGCGATCCGGCAATGTATCCGCCATTATGAACCGCGGATCATTCATGTGGATGTGCGTTCACCTGACCATCAGGCGAGTCCGCTTGAGATGTCGTTTCTGGTGACGGCCCACGTGAGACTGGAGCATATCGAGCACGTTACCTCGTTTAACGTCCATATGGACAGTCACCGTCACTACCGCATGGTCTGATCAATGTCGCTGGAACATTACTTCAGGGATGAGTTGGCATTTTTGCGTCTGCAAGGGCGCGAATTTGCCGATGCCTATCCCGAACTCACCCGTTTTCTGTCGGAGCAGAATACCGACCCGGATGTGGAACGCCTGCTGGAAGGCTTTGCGTTTCTCACGGGCAATCTGCGCGCCAAGATCGAGGATGAGTTTCCCGAGCTGACTCATGGTCTGCTCAATATGCTCTGGCCCAACTATCTGCGCCCCGTACCCAGCATGACCATCATGCAGTTTTCGGTCATTCCGGGAGCCATCGCCCAACCGGCGCTGGTCAGGCAGGGCTGTCAGCTCGACAGCCTGCCTATCGATGAAGTGACCTGTCATTTTCAGACCTGTCACGATACCTGGGTCTATCCGGCAGATGTTCGCCATATTTCGGCGCAAAGTGGTAACGATCTCTCCACCATCTCGCTGGATATCGCGCTGCATGCCCCCTTGCCACTGAGTGAACTGCAGCTGGACAAGCTGCGTTTTTTCCTCGGTGGCGACAGCTATACCGCCTATGAGCTCTACTTCTGGCTATCCAACCAGCTCTCTCATATCGAGTTGGAGATCGATGGCAAGCGCTTTCGTCAGGAGGCCAAGGCACTCAAATCGGTTGGCTTCGAGCGTGACGATGCGCTCCTGCCCTATCCGAACAACGTTTATTCCGGCTACCGGATCCTGCAGGAATACTTCTGCTTTCCGGAAAGCTTCCTCTTCTTTGAACTCTCAGGCGGCGAGTGGCCGACGCAGCCGCTGCCGGTCAGTGAATTCAAGATCCATTTCTGCTTCGATCGGCCCCTGCCAGCTGAGCTCAAGATCCGCCCCGACTCCTTCATGCTCAACTGCGTGCCGGCCATCAACTTGTTCCAGCACGACAGCGAGCCCGTCAACCTCAATGGCCGTCAGGCGGAGTACCCGCTCAAGGCGAGCTATCGCCATGCGGACAGCTTCGAGATCTTCTCGGTCGATGAGGTCGAGGGCTGGGTCGAGGGCAACCTGGGGCGCTCCCGCGGCACACCGCGCATCTATCAGCCGTTTGAGAGTTTTCAGCACCAGATTGAGCGGGCAAAACACAGGTTGGCGCTTTATTATCGGGTGCGGGTCAAGGAAGCGGTCAGTGGTGACGGGTTTGAACACAGCCTCTCGTTCGTGCGCGGGGATGAAACCACTACGGTCGATCTGGACGAATCCATTTCTGTCACCCTCACCTGTACCAATCGTTCCCGCGCGGCTCGCCTCAAGGTCGGCAGCATCTGTGTGCCGACCGGCAGCGCGCCCTCGTTTGCCACCTTTCGCAACCTGATCAGGCCGACCCGGCCGCTGCGCCCGGCACTCGATGGCAGCCTGCATTGGACCCTCATCTCCAATCTTTCCCTCAACTACGTTTCCTTGCTGCGGCGGGATGCGCTGGTGCAGGTGCTGCGCACCTATGATTTTCCTGCGCTGCATGACAAGCAGGCGGAACAGGCGTCACGCAAGCGGCTGGCGGGGATCGAGGAGATCGAAACCACCCCGGTCGACCGTCTGGTGCGGGGCATGCCGGTGCGCGGGCTCAAGTCGGTACTCTCCATTCGCCAATCCGCCTTTGGCAGCGAAGGGGAGCTCTACCTGTTCAGTACCGTGCTGGCGCACTTCTTCTCGCTGTACGCCAGTGTCAACGCCTTCCACCTGCTTGAGGTGGTCAATCTCGACAACAAGGAGCGCTATCAATGGCCAGTCCAGATCGGTCAGCACTCCCTGATGTGACCTCCGCCGGAGACGCGCCTCGCTTCAACTTCTTCCAGCTGGTTGAGCTGCTCAACCGGCTGGATGGTACCGATCAGGAGCGCGGCCTTGATCATCTGCCAAGTGACGAAAATATCCGCTTCAAGGCGACAGCATCGCTGGGCTTCCCCACCAGCGACGTATTGCAGATAGGTCGGGATGGCAAGGGGCGTCATGAGCTGGAGGTGGCCTTCCTCGGCCTGCATGGCAGTCAGTCGCCGATGCCCGGCTATTACTTGGACTCGCTGGCGTGGGAATACGCGCAAGGAGAGCAGAAGCTGGGTCTGTTTCTGGACTTCTTCCATCACCGCCTGCTGACCCTGCTGCACAGGATCTGGCGCAAGTATCGCTATCACGTGCGATTTCAGGACAACGGCGAGGATGGTTTTTCTCGCCTGATGTTTGCCCTGGTGGGGCTCGGCAACGAGGCGGTCTGTCAGAGTCTGCCGGTCAACCGCGCCAAGATGCTCTCTTACGCGGGCATGCTGGCGAGCCCCAGCCGCTCCCCCGAGGTGGTGGCCGGTCTGGTGGCACACTGTTTCGATCTGGTGGATGTGAAGGTGAGTGCCTGGCAGTGGCGCAAGGTGCCCATTCAGCAGGATCAGCAAAACCGGCTGGGCGGTGCTTGCGCCACTCTGGGGGATGACTTCGTCATCGGCGACAAGGTGAACGACTGTGCCGGAAAGTTTTTATTGAAGATCAATGACCTGAGTTTTAGTCAGTTTCTCGGGTTTCTCCCGAACGGGGAGCACTTTCACGCTCTGGTGACCTTTGTCTCCTTCATCCTGCGCGACCAATTGGCCTGGGATCTGCGACTTGGCTTCGGCCAGGAGCAGGCCCGGGGGTTGCGGTTGGGTGAGGAACAGAGTGCGCGCCTGGGGTGGAGTACCTTTCTCGGTCAACCGCCGAGTGACCCGTTCGTGACCATTTGTGTGCAGGAATGAGTGCAGGAGTGAACGTGGACGATTTTAACCAGCAACTTTCCCTGGTGGTGCTCAACAGCGAGCAGCTCGACGGCAGCCAGCAGGTGCAGTACCGCTTCGACGAGATAGGAGGCACCCTCGGGTCCTCCGAGCAGGACGACTGGCAGTTGAGGGACAGACTGGGGGCCGTGATGCCGGCCCACGCCAGAATCGAGCTCAACGACGGTCGCTTTTGCCTGTGCGACCTGAGCGGTCAGACCTATATCAACGGCGCCACCTCGCCCATAGGGCGAGCTCGCAAGGTGCATCTCGAGCAGGGGGACGAGCTGATCGTCGGCCCGTTTCGGCTACGGGCTTATTTGGGGGCTATTTCCCCCGAGCAGAGCCTGCAGCAGGTGCTGGGCAATCGCCCTTCCGAGCAGCTCGACGAGTGGCTGGTCAGCGATGAGCACGGCGCTCAGGCCATGGTCGATCCGCAGGCCCTTGCCACGGACCCCTTGCTGGCATTGCAGCAAGAGCAAGTGGTGCCGTCTCCGCTGGCGGACTCTCGCCTGCAGACACCACTGCATTCACAACCGGATGTGGATGCCTCCCCTCTTGCCCCTTTTTCTGCTGTCGAGAACACCATGAACCAAGAATTTCTGGATATGCCCACCATAGAGAATCATCCCGACTACCAGCTTCCGCTGGAGGGTGTGGACCACGTGGCTCTGACCCCCTTGATGCGAGGCCTGGGTCAATCCCTGCAACTGCAGGATACCCAGCAGGCCCACGACATGCTCGAAGAGATGGGCAAAACAGTGCGCGCCATGGTGGAAGGGCTGCTGCAGTTGCAGACCGATCAGGCAGCGCTGGCAGACAAGCATTTGCGTCCCATCGAGGACAACCCGCTGCGCCTTGGTCTCGACTATGACGAGACCCTGGCGGTGATGTTCGCCGAGCAGAAGAGCCCGGTGCATCTGACTGCGCCGGCGGCGGTGGCCGAGAGTCTGCGCAATGTGCGCATTCACCACGTGGCAAATCAGCAGGCTATCGGCGCGGCGCTGGACAGCATCTTGCAGGCGTTTTCGCCAGAGGCGCTGCTCGGGCGGTTCGAGCACTACCGCCGTACCGGTGCACCGGGTGTGGCTGATGAAGGTTGGGCCTGGAACATGTACCAGCACTACTACCGCGAGCTCACCTCTGCCCGTCAGCAGGGCTTCGACAAGCTGTTCCATCAGGTCTATGCCCAGGCATATGACCAGGCCGTGCGTCAGCAACAGGGACTGATTTGATGATACGTGCGCTGATGCTGGGGGCCTGTCTGTTGGTCCTGGCCGGTTGTACCACCATGGGCAAGATGGCCGACGTGGCCATGGATCCTGACATTCAGGTGGGCAGTAATGGCGACCAGCCTTCCACGCTGGGGTTGAGCCTGTTGGCGGAGCCCGACGTCAACCCCAACGAGAGCGGGGAAGCTGCGCCGATCGAGTTTCAGGTGGTGGTGCTGGCTGAAGACTCCAAGCTGCTCGCCACCGATTACGACCAGGTGACGGCAGATGTGGAGAAGGCCCTTGGCAAGAACTACCTCGACCATCAGGACTACACACTGCTGCCGGGCCAGTTCAAGTATCTGCCTCCCATCAAGCTCGACGAGAAGACCCGTTACATCGGGGTGATCGCACGTTACGCCGATCCGGACAGCGCCGAGTGGCGCAAGGTCATCAAGGTCAAGAGCATGGGCGGTGCCTATCAAATCCTGGTTCATCTGCGTCTGGATGAAGTGGAACTGCAAAAAGAAGAAGAATAGCCATGTCGAGTCGAAATCGGGTTATCTGGCGTGAAGGGCTCTTTATCAAGCCCCAGCACTTCCAGCAACAACAAAGACATTCTGAGTATGCACTGCACGCTCGCCTGAGCGCACTGTCCGACTATTTCTATGGCTTGCAGTCGCTGGCCATCAACGAGGATTACCTGGGGTTTGGCCGTGTTGCCCTGGTGGGGGCCACCGGCATTTTGCCCGATGGCACCGTCTTTAATATTCCCAATGACGACATGCTGCCGGTACCCCTTGAAATTACCGATGCCTCGGTGGCCAACCAGAAGGTCTATCTGGCGCTGCCGCTCTCGGTGAACGGGGTCTGCGAGGTCAATCAGGGCGGCCAGGTCGCTACCCGCTTGCAGGCCCATCGCCACGATGTGCGCGACCTGCACAGTGAAGGGGGTGATGTGGTCTCCCTCGAGGTGGGGCGGGTCAGCCTGCGGCTGATGTTGGAACGTGAAGATCGCAGCGCCTATGCCTCGCTCGCCATTGCCCGCATTTTGGACAAGCGCCCCGACGGGGGGCTGGTGCTGGATCCCAACTTCATGCCCTGCAGCATCAGCGTCTCTGCCATCCCGACCCTCAAGCGTTTTCTCGGTGAGTCGGCCGGGCTGGTCGCTGAGCGGGCCCGCAGCCTCTCCCAGCGTATCGCTGCCCCCGGTCAGCAAGGGGTTGCGGATGTGGCCGAGTTCATGATGCTGCAACTGCTCAACCGGGCCCAGCCCCAGCTGTCGCACCTCTCGCGTCTTGGCACCCTGCATCCGGAGCGGCTGCACGAGGCGTTGGTGCAGCTCTGTGGAGAGCTGATGACCTTTACCGATGAGTCCCGTCTGCCGCCTGAGTTTCCCGCCTATCGTCACGATGATCAGCAGGTGAGCTTCGAGCCTGTGATGCTGGCCCTGCGTCAGGCGCTCAGTACCGTGCTGTCGCCGCGCGCCGTCTCCATCCAGCTGCGCAAGCATCAGTACGGCATCATGGTGGCCATGGTCAACGAGAGCGAACTGATTGTCAGCGCAGACTTCGTGCTGGCGGTGCGCGCCCGCATGCCTCAGGAACAGTTGCGCAAGCAGTTGCTGCAGCAGACCAAGGTGGCTTCCAGCGACAAGATCCGCGAGCTCATCAGCCTGCAGTTGCCCGGCATTCCGCTGTTGCCGCTGCCGGTGGCGCCGCGTCAGCTGCCCTATCACGCCGGTTACAGCTACTTCCAGCTCGATCGGCAAAGCCCGGCCTGGCAGATGCTGGCGGTGGGCAACACGCTCGCCTTCCACATCGCTGGCGATTTCCCGGAGCTCGACATGCAGCTCTGGGCCATTCGCAGTCAGTGATCGCATCAAGGAATAAGCAGAGATGACCACGGACATTATCAAGAACGAACAACTCAGCGACCTGCTGTTCGATCATGCCGAGCAGCTGGACATGGATTCGGACTACTGGTTCCGCCTGCGCGGCCAGAGCATCAACCCGATGATAGATGCGGTGACCCCCTTGTTGGGGCTGGTGCAGCGGGTGCGCCTGCTGTCGCGCTACGACAGGGTGCCCGAGCTGTATCAGCGGGTGGTGACCGAGATCCAGGCCATCGAGCAGGAGTTGATGGCCCAGGGTTACGAGAACGGTGTCGTCCTCTCGTTTCGCTACATCCTCTGCACCTTCATCGACGAGGCCGTGATGGGCCGCGACTGGGGTAGCCAGAGCGAGTGGTCCGAACACTCATTGCTGACGCGCTTTCACAACGAGACATGGGGCGGCGAGAAGGTGTTCGTACTGCTTACCCGTCTGCAGGAAGACCCGGTGCGCTACCGCGACATCCTGGAGTTCATCTATCTGTGCCTGTGCCTCGGCTTCGAGGGTCGCTACAAGGTGATGAGCAAAGGACAAGGCGAGTTCGAGCGCATCGTCAAACAGTTGCACAAGCAGCTTGCTCCCGAGGCGAGCGGTGAGGCCCCTTGCGTGTTTCACCTCGACCTCGGTCGTCAGGCTTCCCGCTATCAGCTGCGCAAGCAGATTTCCCTGCGCAGCCTGTTCATGGGCGGGACCCTGATCCTGGCCATCATCTTTGGCCTCTATCACTACCAACTCAATAACCAGACTCAGGACGTGCTGCGTCAACTGGGCGAATTATTAAAATAAATACTTAAAGGAGAGCACGCCTTGATTCGTATAGAGCTACCGGTACTGGTGGAAAGACTCAACCCCATCTGTCGTCACATGCTGGAGGAAGCTGCGGCCCTCTGTGTCAACCATCAGGGGGCCGAGATCCGCATCGAGCACCTGCTGCTGAAGATGCTGGAGACCCCGCTGTCCGATGTGCGCCAGATCCTGAAGCGGGCCGAGGTGGAGGTCGAAGATCTTCGCATTCTGCTGCAACCCTCTGCCGCGGATACTGGCTATGGCCAGGCCTATCCCTCCTTCTCACCGCTGCTGGTGGAGTGGCTGCAAGACAGCTGGCTGCTGGCTTCGGCCGAGCTGCAACACGCCCAGCTGCGCAGCGGCGTCATGCTGCTGGTGCTCTTGATGACCCCGCAGCGCTACCTGCCGGGGTCGGTGACGCGGCTTTTGGCCAACGTCAATCGCGAGCTGCTGCGCCAGCAGTTCGATGAGTGGGTCAAGGAGTCCGCCGAGACGCAAGTGACCGTCTCTGCCAGCGGGACTGCCACCCAGGCCGCTTTGCCGGCCGATGCCAGCCTGCTGGCCCGTTTCACCGTCAACGTCACCGAACAGGCCCGTCAGGCCAGCCTGGATCCCGTGCTCTGCCGGGATCACGAGATCGATCTGATGATCGACATCCTCTCTCGACGCCGCAAGAACAACCCCATCGTCGTGGGGGAGGCCGGGGTGGGCAAGAGTGCCCTCATCGAGGGGCTTGCCCTGCGCATCGTAGCGGGTCAGGTGCCCGAGAAATTGCGCGAGGTGGAGCTGATGACGCTGGACCTTGGGGCCATGCAGGCCGGCGCTTCGGTCAAGGGAGAGTTCGAGAAGCGCTTCAAGGGGGTGATGCAGGAGGTCAAGGATTCGGTGCGTCCTGTCATCCTCTTTATCGATGAGGCCCACACCCTGATCGGGGCCGGCAATCAGGCCGGCGGCATGGATGTCTCCAACCTCATCAAGCCGGCATTGGCCCGGGGCGAGCTGCGCACCATCGCCGCCACTACTTGGGGTGAGTACAAGAAATATGTGGAAAAAGATGCCGCCCTCTCGCGCCGCTTCCAGCTGGTGAAGGTGGGTGAGCCCAATGCCGAAGAGGCTACCGTGATCCTGCGCGGCCTGCGCAGCATCTACGAGAAGGCCCATGGGGTGCTGATCGATGAAGAGGCGCTGCAGGCGGCCGCCCAGCTCTCCGCCCGTTATATCTCTGGTCGTCAGCTGCCGGACAAGGCGATCGACGTACTCGATACCGCCTGTGCCCGGGTGGCCATCAACCTCACCACGCCGCCGCGTGCCGTCAGCCATTTGCAAAACGCGTTGCGCCAGCGTGAGCTTGAGATCCGCCAGCTGGAACGACAGAGCCTGATAGGTCTCGGTGACAATGATGATCGCCTTGCCGAACTACGGTCCGCCCAGCAGACCTGCCGCGAGTCGCTGGCCGAGCAGGAGGCCCAGTGGCACCAACAGCAGGGGCTGGTGCACCAGATAGTCGAGCTGCGCGCCGCCCTGCTGGCCGATCAACAGGATGAGATGCTGGCCAGAGAGGCGCTGGATCTGGCGGATGCCCCCCTGGATCCACAAGCTGCCGCCGAGGAGCTTGCGGAGCTTGAGCGCGAGCTGGCCGCTCTTCAGCAGGGGGAAGTGCTGGTCTCCGCCCACGTTGACAAGACCCAGGTGGCGGCGGTGATCGCCGAGTGGACCGGGGTACCGCTCAATCGCATATCGCAAGGGGAGCTGGATGTGGTAACTCGCCTGCCGGAGTACCTCGGAGATCTCATCAAGGGACAGGATGTGGCGGTGGCCCACCTGCACAAGCACCTATTGACCGCCCGCGCCGACTTGCGTCGTCCGGGTCGTCCGCTGGGAGCCTTTCTGCTGGTGGGACCGAGCGGGGTCGGCAAGACCGAAACCGTGTTGCAGATTGCCGAGCTGATGTTTGGCGGGCGCCAATATCTGACCACCATCAACATGTCCGAGTATCAGGAAAAGCACACGGTGTCGCGCCTTATCGGTTCGCCTCCCGGCTATGTCGGCTTTGGCGAAGGAGGTGTACTGACCGAGGCGATTCGTCAGAAGCCCTATTCGGTGGTGCTGCTGGACGAGGTGGAAAAGGCACACCCGGATGTACTCAACCTCTTCTATCAGGCGTTCGACAAGGGTGAGCTGGCTGACGGGGAAGGGCGCATCATCGACTGCAAGAACGTGGTCTTCTTCCTTACCTCCAACCTCGGCTTCCAGACCATAGTCGACCACGCCGAGCAGCCCGACGCACTGCTGGATGCCCTCTATCCCGAGCTCGCCGCCTTCTTCAAACCGGCGCTGCTGGCACGGATGGAGGTGATCCCCTATCTGCCGCTGGGCCACGACACGCTAGTACAGATCGTGGGTGGCAAACTCAACCGGCTGGTCAAGCTGCTCAAGGAGCGCTTCGGTGCCGAGGTGGTGCTGGAAAACGAGGTAGCCGAGGAGATACTGCGTCGTGCCAATCGCAGCGAGAACGGCGCTCGCATGCTGGAATCCGTCATCGACGGCGCCCTGCTGCCGCCTGTCTCCCTGCAACTGTTGCAGCGTCTCTCGGCCGGTGAGCCCATCAAACGAGTGCGTTTCTCTGTGAGTGATCACCAGTTCGTGGCCGAGGTGGAGGGCTGATCATGGAACAAGCCCTCGCATTTTCCCTTGCGTTGACGCAGCAGCGCGATGAGCAGCACCTGTGTCACTGGTGGATCTCGACCCTCAATGCCAGTTTTCAGCCCAAGGGGATCCTGCTCGGCATGCTGGATGTGAGCGGGCGCCAGCTCGAATGCACCGGTTGGGTCAAGGGACAAACTGTGGCACTGGCGCTGGCGGTGGATGATTTTTCCCACCCGCTTGCCTATGTGCTGCACAAAGCCCTGCCCCGTACTTGGGATTCCCTGCACGGCGGTGCCCGCATCGAGCACGCCGCGTTTCGTACCCTGCTGGCCAACCTGGGTCAGCAGTGCGGCTTGCATGCATTTCCGCTGTTGGACGGCAACGGCAAGCCGTTTGCCGTGCTGGCCATGATGGACAGCGGCGATGCATTGCAGGAGTGGACGCAGCGCCCCGAACTGGCTCAGTTGTCGCAGGTATTCTGCAACCAGCTCACCCTCATTCGCGATCTGGGCCGCAGTCGGCGGGATCAGGGGGTGCTGCGCGACTCTCTGCGTCAGATGAAGGGAGAGGGGGAGCGGTTGCGTCAGCATGAGAAGCTGCTCGGCGATCAGCTGATCGGCCAGTCGGCGGTGATCCGCGGGCTGCGCGAACAGATAAGCCAGGCTGGCCAGCACAAGCTGACTGTACTGATCCAGGGGGAGACTGGCAGCGGCAAGGAGGTGGTGGCACGGCTGGTGCACCAGTGTTCCGATCGCGCGGTCAAGCCGTTTGTGGCCATCAACTGCGCCGCCATTCCTGAAAACCTCATCGAGAGCGAGCTGTTTGGCTATCAGAAGGGGGCATTCTCTGGTGCGCTCTCCAACAAGACCGGGCTGGTGGCCCAGGCCCATGGCGGTACCCTTTTCCTGGACGAGGTCGGCGACATGCCCGCCGCCATGCAGGCCAAGTTGCTGCGGGTGCTTGAAACTCGCAGTTACCGGCCGCTCGGGGCCGAGCAGGAATACCACTCCGATTTTCGCCTCATCGCCGCGACTCATCAGCCGCTCACCCGCCATGTGGAAGAGGGGGGGTTCCGTGCCGACCTTTACCACCGTCTGTGCCAGTGCCTGTTGCTGATCGCGCCTCTGCGCGAGCACATCGAGGATGTCCCCCTGCTCTGCCAACACTTCATTGCCCAGTTCGCACAGCAGGATGGCAAGGCGCTGGCGGGGTTGCAGCGCAAGTTTTTGAAGCAGCTGCAAACCTATGACTTTCCCGGCAACGTGCGCGAGCTGCGCAATCTGCTGGAGGTAGCCTGTGCCCACACCCGAGCAGGGGAAGAGGTGGTGCTGGAAGCCTTGCCCCCCGAACTGAAAGAACGGGTCTGCGTCGAATTGCCCGGTTCCATGGATGACTACAACCACATTCGGGATCTGCGCCGCGCCATGCAGCAGTACGAGGCATCCGTCATCGAGGCGCGCCTGCGCCACTTCCAGGGCAACCGCATGCTGGTGGCCGAAAGCCTCAATATTCCCAAGCGCACTTTGGATCACAAGTGCCAGAAACTGGAGGTGAATTGATGAGCATCCTCGGCTTGTTGCCGCTGCTGCTGGCCACCAGTGGGGCGGGGGCCCAACTCGACATGCCACGCTGGCAGGCATGCCGCCGTGAGCCCTCGCCGCTGATCAGGCTCGCCTGTTATGACGCCATCGGCAATGGCACGGCTCAGACGAGCGAGGGGAGTGCCCCCAAGTCCGCCGCCTGGCAGGCCATTTGGGCACAAGAACAGGCTCGCACACCAGACAGCCCTCCTTTCCTGTTGCAGCAGGATGAGGGCCGAGGCAGCGAGACACTCACTCGCCCTGCGCTGCGCGGGGCTACCCTGGCCATCGGGTGTGTCGACAGTATCACCCATATCCGGCTGCGGCTGGACACCCCCTGGGCAGGAGATAAGGTCCAGATTGAACTGGACGGCCAGCCAAGCAGCAGTGCTCAGAACTGGTTTATCCGGGATCAGGGGCTGTTGCTCGAATATGGCCGCGGCCTGCCCGCCATCGAGGAGCTCAAGCGCTGGATTGGCCATCGAGAGCTGCAGGTACGGGCCGATAACGGCGCCCTGTTGCGAATCGATCTGAGCGGTTTGAAAGAGGCGTTGCTTCCGCTGCGCCAGCAGTGTCGCTGGTAGGGGGCGCCATGAGCTATCAACACCCCTGGTGTCAGCGCCTGCTAACCAGCCTGCCGGATGAGCAGATCAGAGGCGCCGTACTGGCCGATGAGCCGCGCTGGGATTATGTGGAAACCGAGCTGGTCAAGCTGGGATCCCTGGCCCACAGCCAGGTCGATCTCAATGCGGTGGCCGAGGCATGTCTGGCGCTGCTGGAGACACGTACCAAGGATATGCGGGTGCTGGCCCAGCTGCTGCGCTGCCTGCAACATCCGGCCAAGGCGACGCCGCTGGGGGCTGCGCTCAGTTTGCTGGAAGCCTGGATCAAGGCTTATTGGCCGCTGGCCTGGCCCGGCAATGCCAGCCAGAAACAGCGCTTGATGGTGCAGATCGTCAAGCGTTTCGAGGGGGCCCTGCCGCGGGTGAGCGAAAGCGCCTCTGCGGCGGAGCTGATCCAGCTGCTGGCCCAGGCCGAGCAGCTGAAGGCGTGCTGGCTGGCCCAGTGCCCGGACAAGGGCGAGCTACTCGATCCCTTGTTGATGGGGCTGAAGCGGACCCAGCGCCAGCAGGTGGCACAAGCCCAGGCGGATGCCAAGCCAGAGTGCGGCGGGCCCGTGGTCACGGCGGCCAGCATGGCGGGCTCCATGCTGCTCAGTGGCAGTGCCAAGGGGTCGGGCATCGAGATCGACAGCTCCAATGACAGGGCCTGGCGACAGACCCAGCTCAAGGTGGCCGAGTTGCTCATTGAGCGTCAGCCTGAGGCGGCGGTGGGCTATCGCCTGCGCCGTCACGCCATCTGGGCCGGGATCACCACGCCTCCCATGAGCGACCAGGGCCATAAAACCCAGTTGGCCCCCATGTCGACGGACATGGTGGATGAATACCGCGCCGCCCTGGCCACACTGGATCGGGCCGTGCCGGATCTGGCGCTCTGGCAGCGCATCGAGCAGAGCCTGACCCTGGCGCCCTACTGGTTCGAGGGACATAGCCTCTCGGCCGAAGTGGCGCAGAAGCTGGGATTTGGCGCTGTGGCCCAGGCCATCGCGCAGGAGCTAGACGGTTTCTTGCAGCGGCTACCAGCCTTGCGGGACCTCGCTTTCAGCGATGGCAGCCCGTTTCTGCCCCCCGCGTGCAGCCGCTGGTTGCAGCCCGCCAAGGTGGTTGGGGGCGAGGGGGAGTCCAGCCTGGCCGAAGAAGTAGCCTTGCGTCATGGGGAGCAGGGGGTGGCCGCCGCCCTCACTCTGCTGGATGAAAGGATGGCGCAGTTGAGAGAGCCAAGAGCCCGCTTCCATGCCCAGTTGGTGCAGGCGGAGCTGTTGGCGCAGGAAGGCATGGAGGCGCTTGCGCGCCAGCACTATCAACACTTGTGGCAAGAGGCGAGTCGCCTGGGGCTGTCGCATTGGGAGCCCGGGCTGGTCAGTCGCCTGGAAAATCAGGCGGCACCCTTGTCGAAATAAGTGCCGAAATGAGTCATTGAGTCGGAGTTGGATCACATTTTATGTTCAAAACCATCTTTACCTTTCTGCGGCAACAGCTGCCGAAATTGAAACCTTCCTGGCCCCTGCTCTGTGTGGTGCTCTGGGTCGTCGCCCTCATCCTGGTGTGGTGGCTGGGGCCCCGTGTCGAGATCCGTGATGTCAAGCCGTTCGAGCCGCTGTGGGGGAGGGTGGTGTTCACCCTGCTCTGGCTCTGGCTGCTGCTGGGGGTTCTCTCCTGGCGCATCTGGCGCAAGATGCAGCAACTCAAGGCCGAGCGTCAGCACGAAGTGGTGCTGGAGCAGGATCCGGTCAAGGGGCTCATCGACAAGCAGACGCTGTTCCTGGATCGCTGGCTGCAGGCGTTGAATACCCATCTGGGCAAGGGGGCGCTCTATGCCATGCCCTGGTATCTGGTGCTGGGGCTGCCCGGCAGCGGCAAAAGCAGCCTGATCCACAGAGCCAACCCGGCCAACAAGCTCAACCCCAGACTCGACACCGAACTCAGGGATGTGGCACAGGAGCAGCTGGTCGATTGCTGGCTGGGGGAGCAGGCAGTGATGCTGGATCCCGCCGGCGTGCTCTTGGCTCAATCCGAAGCTGAACTGGATCCGCTGGCACGCAAGCATGAGCGGCTCTGGCTGCATCTGCTTGGCTGGCTCAATGAACATCGCCGTCGTCAGCCCCTCAATGGCCTGGTGCTGACCGTGGATCTGGCCTGGTTATCCCACGCCAGCGTCGCCGAACGCAAAGCCTATGCCCAGCTGATGCGCTCGCGCCTGCAGGAAGTGTCGGCCACCATGAATACCCGCTTGCCGCTCTACGTTACTTTCACCAAGCTCGATCTGCTGCGTGGTTTTGATGTGGTCTATGAGCAACTGGGCAAGGAAGCCCGCGAGGCCGTATTGGGGGTGACTTTCAACCCGGGCGCGGATTGGCAACAGGACCTTGCCCTGTTCTGGGATAAGTGGGTGGACAACCTCAACCAGAATCTGCCCGAGCTGATGCTGGCCCGACTCGATGCCGCCCAGCGCAACGCCTTGTTCTCGTTCGTGCGCCAGCTGGCAGGCCTCAAAGACTACGTGACCAGCCTGCTGGCCGAGACCCTGGCCATCGAGGAGAGCAAGCCGCTGCTGGTGCGCGGAGTCTACGTCAGCTCCGTCTATCAGCAGGGAGTGCCGTTTGATGCGTTTGCCCAGGCTGCGTCGCGTCGCTACAACCTGCCCGAGCCGATTTACTCGGCCCTGCGCGGGGAGTCCAACACCTATTTCGTGCGCAAGCTCTTCTCCACCATCATCTTCCCCGAGGCCCATCTGGCCGGCGAGAACCGGTTGCATACCCTCTATCGCCGTCGCCGCATGGCCATCGGTCTCGGTTGCCTGTCGCTCTTCTCGGCGGCGCTTGTCGGTGGCTGGCACTACTTCTACCGGGTCAATGAAGAGGCTGGCCGCAATGTATTGACCAAGGCGCAAGCCTTCATGGAGACCAATGAGGTGGCTGATGCCCGCGCCTTCGGGGTGAGCCAGCTGCCGCGCCTGAACCTCATCCGCGAGGCGACCCTCTCCTTTGGCAACTACCGTGAACGCACCCCGCTGTTGGCGGATCTGGGGCTCTATCAGGGGGACGAGATCGGCCCCTATGTGGAAGGTTCCTATCTGCAACTGCTGAGCCTGCGCTTCCTGCCGGCCCAGATGCGAGGGCTGCTGGCGGATCTCGAGCAGGCGCCGGCCGGCAGTGAGGAAAAGCTTGCCATCCTGCGAGTGATGCGGATGTTGGACGACGCCTCCGGTCGCAACAAGGCGCTGGTGATGCAATACATGGCCAGTCGTTGGCAGCAGGCTTTCCCTGGGCAAGGTGCGGTGCAGGAGCAGTTGATGGGACACCTGGATTATGCCCTCGACCACACCAACTGGTATGGTGCAAGGGCTGACCGGGATCAGGCCGCCATCACCGCCTTCGTACCGTTCAAGGAGCCTATCTACGGCGCCCAGCGCGAGCTTGGCAAGTTGCCCATGTATCAGCGGGTTTATCAAAACCTGGTAGTGAAGGCGGGCGATGTGCTGCCGCCGGATCTCAGCGTACGCGATGAGGTGGGACCGACCTTCGACACTGTATTTGCCCTGCGCAGCGACAATGCCGATCAGGTGCCGCGGCTGCTGACCTGGCCCGGGTTCAACGATTTTTTCCTCAAGCAGGACAAGGCGCTGATCGATCTCACCGCCATGGATGCCTGGGTGTTGGGCCAGCGCAAACTGAGCCAGCTGAGCGAGGCCGACCGCAAGGAGATCACCCGTCAGGTCAACGACCGTTATGTCGCCGACTACGTCAACCAGTGGCAGAAACTGCTTGCCAATCTGGACGTGCAGACCCTGGAGAGCCCTGAACAGGCGCTGGATGTGCTCTCTGCCATCACAGGCAACGATCAGCCATTCCAGCGGGTGCTGGCTTCTTTGGATGACAACACGCGTATTCGCAAGATCTCTGACGTGGAAGGGGACCCTGCCCAGGCCATCAGCGCCCGCATCGGCCGCCCCTTCATGACCACCAATGGTGCATTGACCGGGCGTGGCGAGCAGGGGCCGCTCATTTCGGAAGTGAACCAGAAGCTGGTGGAGCTGCAACACTACCTGGAGCTCATCGTCAACGCCACCGAGCCGGGTCAGTCTGCCCTGAAGGCGGTGCAACTGCGCATGGCCAACAAGTACGCCGATCCTGTATTTGCTCTGCAGCAGTATGCCCGCAGCCTGCCCGCTCCGCTGGATCGCTGGGTGGGCCAGCTCTCCGAGCAGAGCTCGCGGCTGGTGATCGACTTGGCTATGTCCTCCCTCAATCAGGAGTGGCAGGACAAGGTGCTCACCCCCTTCAACAGCCAGCTGGCCGGCCGCTATCCATTCGATCCGGGCTCAGCCAAGGATGTGCCGCTCTCCGAGATGGAACGCTTCTTTGCGCCGGGTGGCACGCTGGACAGCTTCTATCAGGTCAATCTCAAACCCATGGTGGAGAGCGGTCTGATGGAGGGGGAGTTCAGCTCGCCGATCCAGGCCGAGTTGGTCAAACAGCTGGACAGAGCCGCTCGCATTCGCCAGATCTTCTTCAGCCAACAGGGCAACCTGGAAGTGCAGTTCGCCCTCGAGCCGATCGAGCTCACCGCCAACAAACGGCGCAGCGTGCTGAACCTGGATGGTCAGTTGTTGGAATATGCCCATGGTCGTCGCACCAAGATCCCGCTGGTGTGGCCCAACACCATGCGTGACGGGGCCGAGAGCAAGATCACCCTGGTGCCGGCCGCCCGCGAGCGTTCACCGCGTAGCGAAGGATTCGTCGGTCCCTGGGCCATGTTCCGCCTGATGGGCAAGGGAGAGCTGACCCAGGTCAATGAGGCCACCTTCGATGTGCGCTTCCCGGTGGATCAGGGGGCCATGACCTATCGCGTCTATACCGACAGCGCCCAGAACCCCTTCACCGGCGGCCTGTTCAGCCAGTTCAGATTGCCCGAATCCCTCTACTGATCATGTCGGGGGGAGCTTGTGCCCCCCGCATTTTGGAACCCGATATGTCACAGAATCAACAAGGTCAGCAGGCGCTGAAAGTGGGGCGTGACCCCAGGATGCTGCCGGAATACGAGGCGCTGCGGGCTGAAATCAACAAGCTCAGCCACGCCTCCCGCCCCGAGGTGGACTGGCGCAAGATCCATCAGCTCGCCAGCCTCATCTTTGAAAAGCACGGGGTGGATCTGCAAACCGCCATCTACTTCACTTTGGCGCGCTCTCGCCTGCAGGGGCTGAGTGGCTTCACCGAAGGCTGCGAGTTTCTCGCCAACCTGATCGTCACCCAGTGGGAGAGTTTCTGGCCGCCGGTGCATCAGGAACGGGCCCGCATCGAGATGCTTGACTGGTTCATCGCCCGCATCAGCGATGTCATTCGCCAGTACCAGATCAGCCATGAAGACAAGCGGTTGATCTACCGCTGCGAGCGGGCGTTGCAGCTCATCAGCGAGAAGTTGCACAACGCGGGCTTAAGCCGCATTCCCCGGGTCGAGAATCTGGTGCACTTCATCGAGGGCTACACCCATCTGTTCGATGAGACCGAGATTGTCATTGTCTCGGATGAGCCTGGCCTCAAGGAGGAGCTGCAGATCCCGCCCATGGTGTTCTTCAAGTCCGACATGGAGATCGACCATGGCAGTGCCGCCTCGGCGGCGACCCCGCACCTGCCTCAGGGCAGCATTCTGGTGGGGCGCGAGAAGGGACAGATGAAGCCGACCGTGCTCAAGATTGAACAGCACCGCAAGCAGCGGCCCGCCTGGTTCTGGTTTGGCTGCGGTCTGCTTAGCTGCGCCCTGCCTGTGATGGGCTGGTTTGGCTGGCAGCATCAGCAGCAGGAGAAAACCGTGGCGGCCCAGCGCCTGGTGCAGCCAGCCGCCGAGCTGCCCAGAGCGCTTAGTTATGACGACATTCGCCAGGCACGCATCGTGCTGGGGGAGCAGACCCTGCAGGGCATGGAGAGCGAGCTGGTGGCCCGCTACCAAAGCCAGCTGACCCGGCTGGAGCAGACCTCGCCGCTCTACTGGTATCGCTACGGGGAGGGACTGCGCAGCTCGCTGCAGATGCTCTATCCCGACTCGCTGGCGGTCAAGGCGCTGGACAAGCAGTGGCAGACTGCGCTTACCGGTCAGCAGGGAGATGCCATCAGCGTGCCCACCTATCTGGATGCCCGCGCCGGGGTAGATGCCTTGCTTGATCAACTGCTGGAGCTGGAACGTCAGCGCAAGACGGTGACCATCTCCTACCTCAAATCCCAGCTCTACGAGGTGCAGAAGAACCTGATGCAGAACATTCCGTTCAGCCTGCGCCTCGGCGAGCTGGAGGCGAGGAAGGCCTCCCAGGAACCCATCACGGCAGCCGAATTGAAAAGCCTGGAAAATGACCTGAAAGTGCTCAACATCCGGCTCTATCAGTTGCAGCAGGGCGTTGACGGCAGTTGAACATACTGGCTTGAGCAATAGATTGCGCAAGGAACAGCAAATATGACTGGCAGGGCAAGGTTCGCCGTGTTGTCTGCCCTGTTTTGCGCAATTTTTTGCAGTAACGCCGTTAAACTGTGTGATTTGTCAGAATAGTTCACTGATTTTTAACGTGATTAATGGCAAAGCAGCCATGGCATAGAGGCTGCTGGGTCGCTAACTCAGGTGTTTCTGCGCCCCGGCTCATGATGGTGAGCCAGCGCCATGGCGGGAGCCATTACGGCGGCTCCCTTGCCCACACGGAGAATTCATATGTGCCCTTCTATTGCATTGCTCGGTGACATGGGCACCGACCACGAGGGATTTCACCCATCCCCGGTGATTGCCGCGAGTCCGGACGTCTTTCTCGACGGCAAGCCGGTGGCCCGGCAGGGCGATCCGCTGGCCCCCCACGACAAACCCAACAATCCTCCCCATCCACGCAGCATCTCGGGGGGCATAGGTTCCGTCCTGGTCAACGGCAAGCCCATCGCCGTGACCGGTACTGCCATTGGTTGCGGTGGTGTTGTGATTGGCTCGGGCAGCGGACAGGCAGGATAAGGAAAGGCGTTATGGCAGACAGCACAGGATTACAATTTACCGTCAAGGTAGGGGCGCTGCCCGAGAGCACCTTCGTGGTGGCGGAGTTTGCGCTGGAAGAGGCGCTGAATGGTCCCTTTCAGCTGAGATTGGAATTGGCGAGCCCCGAGCCCGACGTCGACTTCGGCGCCGTGCTGGACCAGCCGTGCGAGCTCTTGGTGTGGTACAACGGCGAGCTGCAGCGGCGGGTGTGCGGGGTGGTGAGCGATATGGCGCAGAGGGACAGCGGCTTTCGCCGCACCCGCTATCAGCTCATGGTGCAGCCGGCATTGTGGCGACTGGGCCTTCGCCAAAACTCCCGCATGTTCCAGGCGCAAAAGCCTGACGAAATCCTCTCCATCCTGCTGCAAGAGCACGGCATCACCGATTACGCCTTTGCGCTGAAAAACGAGCACGCCAAGCGGGAATACTGCGTTCAGTATCGCGAGACCGACCTCGATTTCGTCAATCGGCTGGCCGCTGAAGAGGGGCTCTTCTACTTCCATGAATTCGACGCGGGCAAGCACCGCATCGTGTTTGCCGACGATGCTGCGGCCCTGACTGCCGGCCCCGAGCTCTTCTTCAACCTCGGTAACCGCTCGCTGGAACAGGGACCTTATGTGCGCCAGTTCCACTACCGCGAAGCGGTGCGCCCCAGCGATGTGGAGCTGAAAGACTACAGCTTCAAGACCCCGGCCTACGGCCTCTCCCACAAGAAGATGGGGGCGGAGCTTGAGCACCAGCGCGATACCTACCAGCACTTCGACTACCCCGGTCGCTACAAGCAGGATGACAGCGGCAAGGCCTTTGCCCAGCACAGGCTCGATGCGTTGCGCAACGACGCGGTGGCGGGCAGTGGCAAGTCCAACAGCGCGGCCCTGCTGCCGGGCCAGTATTTTTCGCTGACCGAGCACCCGAACGGCAGCCTCAACACCGACTGGCAAATTGTGCGCATCAGTCACACCGGCTTGCAGCCGCAGGCGCTGGAAGAGGAGGGGGGCAGCGGCCCGACCGTCTATCACAACGAATTCGGGGTGGTGAAAGCGAGCACCAGCTGGCGAGCTCGTATCGGCAGCCCGGAAGCCCCTCACAAACCGATGGTGGATGGCCCGCAAATCGCCATAGTGGTAGGCCCCGAGGGGGAGGAGATTTACTGCGACGAGCACGGCCGGGTGAAACTGCAGTTCCCGTGGGACAGATACGGCAGCTCCAACGACCAGAGCTCCTGCTGGGTACGGGTAAGCCAGGGCTGGGCAGGTGGCCAGTATGGCATGATGGCGATACCGCGCATCGGCCATGAAGTTATCGTCTCATTTCTGGAAGGGGACCCGGACCAACCCATTGTCACCGGTCGCACCTTTCATGCCACCAACCGGCCACCGTACGAGTTGCCTGCCAACAAGACTCGCACCGTGCTGCGTACCGAAACCCACCAGGGGGAGGGGTTCAACGAGCTGCGCTTCGAAGACCAGGCGGGACAGGAAGAGATTTACATCCACGGTCAGAAAGACCTGAACGTACTTATCGAAAACGACGCGGCCTGGCACATCAAGCATGACCAGCACACCGATATTGACAACGAGCGGGTGACTCGCATCAAGGCCAATGACCACCTGACGGTGGAAGGCGAGAAGCGCGACCAGGTGAAGGCGGACTATTCCCTCACCGTCGATGCCTCCCTGCACCAGAAGCTAGGGCAGTCCCTGCTGGTGGAAGCTGGTCAGGAGGTTCATATCAAGGTGGGCGACAAGCTGGTGCTGGAAGCCGGGGCTGAAATCACCCTCAAGGGCGGCGGCAGCTTCGTCAAGGTCGATCCGAGCGGCATCAAGCTGGTGGGCCCCGCCATCAAGCTCAATGCCGGCGGCAGCGCTGGCTCCGGCTCCGGCTGGGCGGGTCAGGCCCCCGTTGTGCCCAAGGGGGTAGAAGTGGTCAAGGCTCCCGAGCTGGTTGAGCTCATCAAGGCCATCCCCACCGAGAAGGCGATGGAGGCACTCTTGAAAGAAGAGAAGCCAGGCGCGTTCTACCTCTTTTCTGAATAAGGAAACAGCATGAAGTTTGCATTTCCCATCCTCACTGCCAAAGGGGAAGAGTTCAAAGACGTCAAGGCACTGACGGCACTGATCAATGGTGAGAAGTCCGGTCACTATCTTCTTGGCAACCACAACAAATGGCATGGCGGCATTCATATCAGCGACCAGAGTGCTCCTTGGTGCAAGGACAAATACCCCGTCAGAGCTATTGCAGATGGTAAGGTGGTAGCATTTCGGATGATGACGGATTACCTGACCTCTGAATTTCAGGGTGAGTCCTTGCGTTATTCCAACTGCTTCTGCCTGGTACGGCACGAATATTGTGAAATCAATGCAGAGACCAAGGCAAAAAACGAGTTCACCTTTTATTCCCTCTATATGCACTTGCTGCCCTGGGATCAGTACCAAACCGCCGAGACGCTGGTGCTGAAAAAGGGCTGGAATGCACGTAATTCCGTTCCCCATGCCAGCCCCGATGCCGAGCAGCAGAGTGCCGATGCTGCCTTGCCCCGTTTCACGCTGCCCAAAGAAACCGAACTGGAAATGGACAGCAGTGTGCCATCCCAAAAGGGGCATGTCGGGGGCAAGGAGTATGATTTCATCAAGGTAACCATCAAGAGCAAGCTTTCCACTGCCCAGATGAAAGAGGCCGAGAGGGCGGGCGTATTGGTCAGTGAAGGGAGCTCGGTCTGGATCGCCAATAGCCCGGATGCTGTCGAGGTGATCAAGCCCAATGTGCCTACTTGGCTATTCGATCAGATAGAGGCCGAATTATTGAATAATATGGCCGGGCGTGCAGATCCGGTCTCGGATGATAAAAGCGGTCGCTTGATGGCGGGCAGTGGCAGCGTCTCACTGCCTGCGGGTACCAAAGTGCAGTATGATGCCCACCAACTGGAATTCCATTGGATTGGTGATAAAGCACGTAAGATGGCGAGATGCAAATATGTGATGCCGAGTACCGATGGTGCTGCGGGTAGCTGTGGCATGGCCTGGGTATGCGTTGAGGATGAATTTATCAAGGTGAATGCGCGTACACCTTCTCACCTCGGTGAGCTCTATGTGCTGCCATCCCCCGTGGCCATCGCGGCGGGGGAGACCATAGGTTACCTCGGTCTGGTGGAAACGCCGGGCTCTCTGATTGGAGGCAAAAAGAGCAAGCATCAGGTCCATCTTGAGGTGTTTACTCAGGATCCTCGTCTGGACGATGTTCTGGCCAACAAGGCGGGAACGAAAGGCGGTGCTACCTATGCCAAGGTCCCGGCGGGGCTGGTCTTGCACGAGAAGAAAAAGCAGGACGATAAAGATCTTTGGGTGGCAACCGATGACAAGAGTCTGGAAGAATTGGTTGAGTCACCCAAGCTAGAAAAGGATGCTGCAAAGCAGGAGTGGCTCTGTGTTTCGTCAGGGGAATATGTCAAGAAAGAGCAAGTCGAGTTGCTGAGCCAACATGACTGGCTGAAGATTGGTTTTAAAAAGGTCGATGGTTCAGGTTCCGACGGCTATCTGGATCCCGATGCACCTCCAGCCTTTTTTACCGATCTGGTCAAGAGCTTTGATACGGATAGCAATGGCGAACTCAGCAGTGAAGAGATACAGGCGGCCCTGCAAAACAACAGCAATGCAGAGCAGCTTCACAAGCTTATCGTCAAGCATCCCAGCGAATGGTACGAAAAATCCTCGGCCAGCAGTTATCTATGGTTGGAAAAGTTGATGGCCGCAATTGGTCTACCTGATTTTGACAAGTTAGTGGATCACGAAAAACAGCGCATCGATAAGCTGGAGTGGATGCAGAGTGCCACGAAATTAAGAATGGATAAGGAGATTTGGCATTTATATCCATTCTCTATCACTCCTTCTGTGAACAGCATGTGCAGTTGTGAAAGGGATATATCCGTGCAAGAGGTTATGGATATTGTAGATAAACTTCGCCAAGTAGATAAGATTCCATCTAAAGAGTTATTCAATGATTCGAGATGTACTCTAGATATATCTGATCGTACATATGAACGTTTAACAGCTGAAATGAATGCTATTTTTAGAAAGTATGATATATCTACGTGTATAAGAAGGATACATTTCATAGCTCAAGCATTCCACGAGACGGATCGTTTCAGGACAACAACTGAATATAATGCTGAAAGAAAAGATTATGCTCCATATGTCGGGCGAGGTATGTTACAGCTAACTCACAGAAGCAATTATAAATTCTATGATGCTTATAGTAATAAAGGAATTCTATCTGATATAGATATGGTTAGTAATAGCTTGGCTATCAGTTTCGATTCGGCAGGATGGTTCTGGCGTAGAGGAAAGGTTTTGAGTACCAGTGATACTTGGAAACCATCTTCATCAGATTCGATAGTGTCACGTTATAGTGATGTTATTTTGATAAAAAAAGAATTGATATCTGTTTTGTTCAGTGATGGTACCAAATCAAAATATGGGACTTTTGATTTGGGAATTCTTGCTGACGATGACTATACCGATGTAATTAGCTACCTTATCAATGGTGGGAAAAATGGGTTGTTGGAGAGAAGGAAATATGTTGGTGCTCTCAAAGGGATATTTAAGTATGAACAATGTAAAAATAGCAAATAAAAGTTGTTTTTTATGGTTTTTTACATCATTCATGCTGTCACAGTCTGTGTTTTCCAATGTACTGACACCTGAAATTACTGATGGTAAATCTTATTCAATAGATATCAATAAAAATGGCGTTAGAGATAAAATAATTACAGAGGAAAATGGAGAGCTATTATATGTAATAAGCTCTTCTGGAATGCCTCCTGTAAAGGGCTCTAATTTAACAGTTGATGGGTATTCTGTTTTTGATGACATTGCATCGCTACCTGATGATGAGAAAGGATTTTTTATTATTAATAGGGGAGGGAATTTTGGTGCGTACATTAAAAATAGAGTGTCATTAATCAATGGTAAATATTTTTTAACAGAGGTCATGGCAGAGACATCAAATAACATTGATGGAATAATATTTAGCGAAGTGAATTGTAAATCAGACCTATACATTCCGTTTGAGAACATTTCTTCCAGCGATGTCAAGCAGGTTCTTCTCTCTCCGGATGAGAAAGATTTTTCCAAACAATGTCATGAAGTTAAAAAATCTTATTTTATGTTCCCTGAGTTAGAGGCTTTGACAAAATCTGGAAAAATCTCATGGAGCCTCCAATCTGCCGAATTTTTCATCGAAAAAAATAACATCACAAAAGATAATGTTGTGACATACAACAATATTGCATATTATATTTTCGAGTCATCTCAAGATAACCCTGTTACGTTGTATATTTTGGATGAGATTCTACGTAAGTTTCCCGAGAGAGCTGTTGCGCATTTAAATAAAGCAGATTATTTAGCTGCACATTATAAATGTAAAGAGGCCAAAGAGTCGTATAACAAATACATTATGTTGATGAAGAACAATGGTAAAGAGAGCAGAATACCGAAGAGAGTGATTGATTATCAAGCCAAAGGCGAGTGCATGTAATTTTTATGTACGGCAGTATTATCTGACACCGGCCTCAAGCTGGTGTCTTGTTTACGCCATTTTAGAAAGTACTTCTTTCGATATCAATTCCAAGCCCTTCTTGAGCATACTGTAAGAGATGCTCCATCGTTCGGCCCTGATGAGGCCGTTGCTGTTGCTATGCGGTCTGCAGCTTTGGTTGTCCGATGCTCAAGTCGCTCCAGCAGTTGCAGGATCTGCTCGTAGGGATGATGGTCAGGACATTCGCAGAACTCATGCCCACTGTCCGACAGGATGGTATAGACCTGTGTCTGATGAGCTTCGAAGAAAGGAGGTAATTTATTTCTACTGGATTTAAATAGGGTATTTTTGAAGACAGGAAATGGGGTGGCTGATGGGGCTCGAACCCACGACAACCGGAATCACAATCCGGGACTCTACCAACTGAGCTACAGCCACCACTGAAAATTTCCATTAATACTATCCATCCTAGGGAGAGAGGATTCATTAATGGTGCGCCCTGCAGGATTCGAACCTGCGACCCACGGCTTAGAAGGCCGTTGCTCTATCCGACTGAGCTAAGGGCGCTCTGTATCGATCAGCCAAGGTGGCTCATCGATGAACTTGGTCGGTGATAAAGGATTCGAACCTTTGACCCTCTGGTCCCAAACCAGATGCGCTACCGGACTGCGCTAATCACCGAAAATTTCTTGTCCAGCATACCGATAGCGGCGGTACTGGGCAACGGGCGGGCATCATACCCAAGCGGGAAAGGCAGCGTCAACGTATTTTTCCGCTAGTAAATTCAAGTGCCTACTTATTGCCCGCCCAGTGAGCGCTGCTAACACCCGCGCCAAAAAAATGCGACAATGCGCGGCAGTTGAACACATGGTGAGTGAAGAACGATGTCTGCCAAAATCATTGATGGAAAACAGGTTGCGCAAACGATTCGCAATCAGGTCGCAGCGCAAGTCCAACAGCGGTTGGCACAAGGGAAGCGGGCGCCAGGTCTGGCGGTGATCCTGGTCGGGGTGGATCCGGCGTCTCAGGTCTATGTCGGCAGCAAGCGCCGCGCCTGTGAAGAGGTGGGGTTTATCTCCCGCTCTTACGATCTGAGCGCGACGGCGAGCCAGGAAGAGCTGCTGGCCCTGATCGATCGGCTCAATGATGATGCGGACGTAGACGGCATTCTGGTGCAACTGCCGCTGCCGGCCCATTGTGATACGACTCAGGTGCTGGAGCGTATTCGTCCCGACAAGGATGTGGATGGCTTCCACCCGTACAACGTGGGCCGTCTGGCGCAACGTATTCCGGCGCTGCGCCCCTGTACGCCCAAAGGCATCATGACGCTGATTGAAGCAACCGGTGTAAAAACGCACGGTCTGCATGCTGTGGTGGTCGGGGCATCCAATATCGTCGGCCGGCCGATGACGCTGGAGTTGCTGCTTGCCGGTTGTACCACGACGACCTGTCACCGCTTCACTCAGGATCTGGAAGATCAGGTGCGTCGTGCCGACTTGCTGGTCGTGGCGGTAGGCAAGCCGAATTTCATTCCGGGGGAGTGGGTCAAGCCGGGGGCTCTGGTGATCGACGTGGGCATCAATCGTCTGGCCGACGGTTCTCTGGTGGGGGATGTGGAGTTCGAGACGGCACGTAATCACGCCGCCTTCATCACACCGGTTCCGGGGGGCGTTGGTCCCATGACGGTGGCGAGCCTGATGGAAAACACCCTGAGTGCCTGTCAGGACTACCACGACTAACCCCTGCTGCACTGGCTGGTGAAGCCTGTGTCTGACAAGCTTCACGCGTGCAATAGCGCACTGCAATAAAAAACCCGGCGACCTTGCGGTTAGCCGGGTTTTTTATTTATCCAGTTCGACTCTTACATGTTCTGTGCTTCGTTTGGCACGATGACAGAGGCGTGATTTCCTTTCGGCCCCTGCTGCAGTTCGAAGTTGACTGCCTGACCTGCTTTCAAGGTCTTGTAACCTTCCATTTGTATCGTGGAGTAGTGGGCGAAGATATCTTCACCACCCCCTTCCGGACAGATAAACCCAAATCCTTTTGCGTTGTTAAACCACTTGACTGTTCCGGTTGCCATACATCTACATCCTTTTATTGATTACCCTGAAGTCGTTGAGTAACCTGCGCCAGCCCTTTATAACTAGTAGCATATGCCCATAGCAGACGGGCGCCGATTAGCAAGTAACCAATTTAGTCTAACTTTTGAGCGAGTCAAGGAGTTGTTAACAACTGATGTGATCTGGTTAACAAGTCTATTGACAATCTTGTGTTAGACGGTAGTAATCTAGAGGTACCGAAGCGCGATTATGAGCAAGCAGAAAGAACTCTTTGCTAATGAAGAGATTGCACAAGCAGAGAAAACGAAGCTGCAACCGCCACCCATGTACAAGGTCGTCCTGAACAACGATGACTACACACCGATGGAGTTTGTGGTGGAGGTGCTGCAAAAGTTCTTTGGTATGGATTTGGACAAGGCCACTCAGGTGATGCTGAGTGTGCATTATAGTGGTAAGGGGGTCTGTGGCACTTTCACCGCCGAGATTGCCGAAACCAAAGTGGTCCAGGTCAACACCTATTCACGTAACAACGAACATCCACTGCTGTGTACCATGGAAAAGGCTTGAATCTGATGACTTGATGGCGATGACGACACCACATTGTTGCTGTACTGAGGGGAGGTGCCTATGTTGAATAAAGATCTAGAAAAGACGCTGAACGAGGCTTTCAAACTGGCCCGTGACGAGCGCCACGAATTCATGACCGTCGAGCACCTGTTGTTAGCCCTGTTGGATAACAGCTCAGCCCATGAGGCGCTGAGTTCATGTGGTGCTGATGTGGAACTGATGCGCAAAGAGATCAGCGCATTCATCAGTCAAACAACCCCGCTTATTCCCCGCGATGATGAAGATCGCGAAACCCAGCCCACGCTTGGCTTTCAGCGGGTGCTGCAGCGTGCCGTGTTCCATGTCCAGTCTTCTGGCAACACCGAAGTCAGTGGCGCCAACGTGCTGGTCGCCATCTTCAGCGAGCAGGAGTCTCAAGCTGCCTATTTCCTGAAGAAAGCCGAGATAAGCCGGCTGGATGTGGTCAATTTTCTCTCCCACGGGGTGCGTAAAGACAGCAAGCCGGATAACAGCGGTAACAACGCCGAGTCTGATGACGATGTCTCTGCCGCCCAGATTGAGAGCTTTGCGACCAACCTGAACCAGCTGGTGCTGGAAGGACGTATCGACCCGCTCATTGGCCGCGACCAGGAGCTGAGTCGTACCATTCAGGTACTGTGCCGTCGTCGCAAGAACAACCCGCTGCTGGTAGGTGAGGCTGGTGTAGGCAAGACCGCTATCGCCGAGGGGCTGGCCTATCGTATCGTCAAGGGGGATGTTCCCGAGGTGATTGCTGGCAGCACCATCTATTCACTCGACATGGGCTCTCTGCTGGCGGGCACCAAATACCGTGGTGACTTCGAGAAGCGCCTCAAGGTATTGCTCAAACAGATTGAGCGCCAGGAAGGGGCCATTTTGTTCATCGACGAGATCCACACCATCATAGGGGCCGGCGCCGCCTCAGGTGGCCAGCTGGATGCGGCCAACCTCATCAAGCCGTTACTTTCCAATGGTTTGCTGCGCTGTGTCGGGTCGACGACTTACCAGGAGTATTCCCAGATCTTCGAGAAAGACCGCGCTTTGGCCCGCCGATTCCAGAAGATCGATATCGTCGAGCCAAGTGTGGATGATACCACTCGCATCCTGATGGGGCTCAAGAGCCGCTACGAATCGCACCATGGCGTGCGTTACACCGTCAAGGCGATCCGGGCTGCGGTCGAGCTGTCGGCCAAGTACATCAATGACCGTCATCTGCCTGACAAGGCCATCGACGTGATCGACGAGGCGGGGGCAGGGCAGCGGCTGCTGCCGGTGAGCAAGCGCAAGAAAGTGATCAATGTGCCGGAAATCGAAGCCATCGTCGCCAAGATAGCCCGCATCCCGGAGAAGTCAGTCTCTTCCTCCGACAAGGAAGTGCTGAAGAACCTGGAGCGCAACCTCAAGATGGTGGTGTTTGGCCAGGATAAGGCAATTTCTGTGCTGACCGATTCCATCCGCTTGTCACGTTCAGGTCTTGGCAATGAGCGCCGCCCTGTGGGTTGCTTCCTGTTTGCCGGCCCGACCGGGGTGGGCAAGACAGAAGTCACCCAGCAGCTTGGCAAGGCGCTCGGGGTGGAAGTGCTGCGTTTTGATATGTCCGAGTATATGGAGCGACACACAGTCTCACGTTTGATTGGGGCACCTCCCGGTTATGTCGGCTTTGAACAGGGCGGCTTGTTGACCGATTCAGTGCTCAAGCATCCGCACTCAGTGGTGTTGCTGGACGAGATCGAGAAGGCGCACCCTGATGTGTTCAACCTGTTGCTGCAGGTGATGGACAACGGGACCCTGACGGATAACAACGGGCGCAAGGCGGATTTTCGCAACGTGATCCTGGTGATGACCACCAACGCCGGTGTGCAGGAGACCCAGCGCAAGTCCATCGGCTTCCAGCAGCAAGACATGAGCCACGATGCCATGGCGGTGATCAACAAGACGTTCAGCCCGGAATTCCGCAACCGGCTCGATCACACCATCTGGTTCAACCATCTGGACATGACGGTGATCCATCAGGTGGTCGACAAGTTCATTGTCGAGTTGCAGGTACAACTGGATGCCAAGGGAGTGTCTCTTGAAGTGTCCGAGGGTGTCCGCCACTGGTTGGCCGAGAAGGGATATGACAGGGCCATGGGGGCCAGACCCATGGGACGGGTCATCCAGGAACACCTCAAGAAACCCTTGGCCAATGAGATCCTGTTCGGATCACTGGTTGATGGGGGGGTAGTGAAGGTTGAGTTGGTAAATGACAGCCTCAGCTTTGATTTTCAGGTCAATATTGAAGCTGTCTCCCACTAAGCACCGATAGTTAGAAAGCGACAAAAAACCCCAACCGAGAGGTTGGGGTTTTTTGCTGAATTCCTGGCTTAGCGAGAGCGGAAAACAATACGTCCCTTGGAGAGATCGTACGGAGTCAGAGCTACCGTTACTTTGTCCCCAGTCAGGATACGGATGTAGTTTTTGCGCATCTTGCCGGAAATATGAGCGATAACCACGTGACCATTTTCCAGTTCCACACGGAACATGGTATTGGGCAGGGTTTCGAGAATGGTGCCCTGCATCTCAATACTGTCTTCTTTAGCCATTGAATCCTCTTGATAAGCCACAACAAAAATCCGCTGGATCATGCCGGATTTAAGGCTATGTGTAAAGTTTACTCGGGCTTGGTGTCGATATTTTTCCATTCCCCCTGGATCAGGCGCTCGTGGGGCAGGTATTGGCGCTTGTAATTCATCTTGCGACACTCCTCCACCAGATAGCCGAGATACAACCAGGTACGACCCGTACGCCTGACCAGTTCCAATTGACTCAGGATGGCGAAGGTGCCGAGGGAGCGATCGGCATGGGCAGGATCGAAGAAGGTATACATGGCACTCATGCTGTGGGGCAGCAGATCCGTGGTGGCGACCCCGATCAAGCGGTTGTCCTTGCGCATCTCCAGATAGAGGGGCGGCATCCAGTCACAGTGCAAAAAGCCCTTGTACTGGGTTCGGCTCGGGGGATACATGCTGCCATCATGGTGGCGCTCGCGAATGTAGCGCTCGTAGAGCTGATAATATTCGGGTTTGTCGTCGTAGCTGAGCACCAGCTCGAGATCTTGGTTCAACTGGCGGATCCGCTTCTGGCTGCGGCTCGGCACGAAACGCTCGCTGTGGATACGCAGGGATTGGCAGGCACTGCAGGCGGGGCAGTGAGGTCGATAGATGTCGTTGCCGCTGCGCCGAAATCCCGCCGTCAGCAGCCGCTCATAGCCGCTGGCATTGAGCAGGTTGTGGTCCATCAATACCAGCAGTTGCTCCTGCTCATGGCCCAGATAGCTGCATTGATGCTTGGGGGTCAGCCCTACCTTGAGGATCACTTCTTCTGTCATAGGCTGATGCTCCCCGGTTGCCAGCAGTTCTCTGCCAATGGCTGTCGGCTCAGTTGGGCCAGGGCCGTCAAGAAGGTGGCCCTCGGCCACTCCTGGATCCCCATGGTGACCAGGAAGTCATTTTGCATCTGGCAGTCGATCAGCGCGCCGCCATGGCGGGCGAAGTGCTGACAGAGCGCCATCATGGCCAGTTTGGCGCCGTTGTCGATGCGACTGAACATGGACTCGCCACAGAAGAGGCGGCCGAGGGAGAGACCATAGAGACCGGCTTGCAGCTGGCCATCCTGCCAGATCTCGACTGAGTGGGCATGGCCAAGGCGGTGAAGTTGTCGATAGGCGTCGATCATGGGCGTGCTTATCCAGGTTCCACTGGCACTGCGACGGGGGGCGGCGCAGGCCGCTATTACCTCATTAAAGGCGCGATTGATGGAAATATCGAATGAGGTACGGCGGATAAATTTGCGCAGGCTGCGATTGACGTGCAACTGTTCCGGAATGATGACCCCTCTGGGATCCGGTGACCACCACAACAGCGGCTGGTGGGGCTCATTCCACGGGAAGATCCCCTTGTGGTAAGCTGCCAGCAATCGGTCAGAGGAGAGATCTCCCCCGATCGCCAGCAGGCCGTTGGGTTCTTCCAGGGCGTGCTCGGGGTCGGGAAACCAGCACAGCTCATCATCCAATTGGGTAAGATAGCGAGACATAAGGCGAAGAGGTTCACAGATGAAGGCCATTATCCTGATAGTATCCAGCTTGTTCTGCTTTGTCACTGCGCCCGCCTGGGCCCAGGTCTACGAGCGCAACACGGCGCGGCCCGTGGATCAGGTGGTGTTTGGCCAGGTCGAGACGGTGCGCAACATCACCCAGCGTCAGATCCTGGAGTCCGAGCACTCCGGCTGGAAAACCCTGGGGGGCGCCGTATTGGGCGGCTTGCTTGGCAACCAGTTTGGCGGCGGCCACGGCCGTGAAATTGCCACCGCAGTCGGCGCGCTGGCCGGGGCGGCTGCGGCGCAGCAGTATCAGTCTGGCGGCACCGTGGTGGAGAACAAGCTGGTGGAGCTGCTCATTCGCAACGAGCAGAACGGGCTCATCAATGTCATTCAGGATTATGATCCGGCCATGGTCTTCATGAACGGTGACAAGGTGCGCATCCTCTATTTCAACGATGGGGTGCGGGTCGACAAGACCTATTGAGTGGAACCAGGAAGGAAGTAGGGGAGAGGGAGAGCAACCCGACGATATCCACAGGGAGGATCCGTCGGGCGGTACTACACGGTGCTCATCTGCCGAGTTTTGCTCAGGCCGATGAGTCCTGAGACACTATCTTGTCGCGACCTGTGTTCTTCGCCTGATAGAGCAGGCGATCCGCCTCGCTCAGTGCCTCGTCCATGGAGACGCGCCCGACCTTGATCACCCCGAAACTGGCGCGAGCAAACAGCGGTATCTCCCGTGACAACGGCTGTTGACGCAGTTGCTGGCGCAGCCCCTCCAGCCGTTTGAGCAGCACTGGCACGGTGCAAGAGGGCACCATCAGGGCAAACTCCTCGCCGCCAAAACGGGCGATCATGGCGTCAGGGAAGAACTGGGTGAGCAAACGTGTCAGGTGGCAAAGCAGCTGATCGCCGATGGCATGACCCCAGTGATCGTTGACCTGCTTGAAGTGATCCACATCGAGCACGCAGAGGGCGAGCGGCGTCTCCTGGCGCTGATGATCCTCAAACCACTTCTGTCCTTCGTTGAACCAGTAGCGCCGGTTATAGAGCCCGGTCAGGTAGTCGCGGTTGGCCGACTCCTGAATGCTGTTGAACTGCTCAAGGGCTTCCAGATTATGGCTTACCCGGCACTGCAACTCTTCCGGTTCAAACGGCTGGTTGAGAAAGTCGTTGGCACCCTGCTTGAGGTAGCGGGCAGAGAGGCCGCGCTTGTCCGACACCGAGATCCCGATAATCGCGAGCTGCTGCTTGCTGTAGCGCTCCCGCAGCATGCGCACCAGGCTGATGCCGTCGATCTCCGGCATGTAGTAGTCGACCAGCACCAGCCGGATAGCCGGGTTCTGTTCAAGCTGGGCCAGGGCATCGCGGGCATGGCTCGCCTCATGTACCTGCAGTAACTGCTTGCGCAGCTGGGCCATGGTGCGATGGCGGGAAGTGCGTGAATCATCGACCACCAATACCTCAATTTTCTGATTGAGATAGAGGCGATGCACCAGGCTGACCGCGTATTGCAGTGAGTGGCGCGAATCCTTCATCACGTAATCCAGCACCCCGGCCTCCAGCCAGGCTTCCCGCTTGTCTTCGCTGATGTCGGCAGTGAGGATCACCACCGGCAGGCCCAGTTCCAGCAGCACCTTGACGGCTTCCCCGTTGGGGGCATCCGGCAGGGTGAGATCCACCAGGGCCACCACATACTCTTTCCCCTGGCAATGACGGGCGCCCTCCAGGGTATCGAACGCATCGATTTCCAAACCTGTTTGCTGTGCTATGGCCTGGATCAGCATGCGGCGGATCGTCAGACTGTCTTCGACAATCAATATTTTCTGTTTCATCCGGCTCCTTAAAATAAAAAGGCATGCCTCACGGCATGCCTTTTATATCCCTTGCGCTTATTGCGCGTCCAGATATCGCTCGGCGTCGAGGGCCGCCATGCAGCCGGTGCCGGCAGAGGTGATGGCCTGACGGTAGGTGTGGTCGGCGACGTCTCCGGCGGCAAAAACCCCTTCGATGCTGGTCTGGGTGGCAAAGCCGTCCAGCCCGCCACGCACTTTCAGATAGCCGTTTTGCATCGTCAGCTGGCCGTCGAAGATCTGGGTGTTGGGCTGGTGACCGATGGCGATGAAGACCCCCATCAGCGGCAGATCTGAGGTGGTGTCATCCCGGGTGCTGCGCAGACGCACGCCGGTCACCCCCATGTCGTCGCCCAGCACTTCGTCCAGGGTCTGGTGGGTGTGCAGCACTATGTTGCCGCTAGCCACTTTGTCGTGCAGACGCTTGATCAGGATCTTCTCGGCGCGGAACTCGTCGCGGCGGTGAATGAGGTGTACCTTCTTGGCGATGTTGGCCAGATAGAGCGCCTCTTCCACGGCAGTATTGCCGCCGCCGATGACGGCCACTTCCTGGTTGCGATAGAAGAAGCCGTCACAGGTGGCGCAGGCGGAGACGCCGCGGCCCTTGAAGGCCTCTTCGGAAGGCAGCCCCAGATACTTGGCGGAGGCACCGGTGGCGATGATCAGCGCATCGCAGGTGTACTCGGCGCTGTCGCCCTTGAGGCGGAACGGACGCTGGGTCAGTTCCACTTCATTGATGTGATCAAACAGGATGCGGGTGTCGAACTTCTCCGCATGCTCTTTCATGCGATCCATCAGGGCCGGGCCGGTCAGCCCCTCGGGGTCACCGGGCCAGTTTTCCACTTCGGTGGTGGTGGTCAGCTGACCGCCTTGCTGCATACCGGTGATGAGCAGGGGATTGAGGTTGGCGCGGGCAGCATAGACGGCGGCGGTGTAACCGGCCGGGCCGGACCCCAGGATCAGCAGTTTGCTGTGAGTGACTTGGCTCATGATGTGATTTCCGAGACGTGATGAGTTTGCGCGATTGTAGGTAATTCGTGATCCGGGGTCAAAGGCCAGTGAGTCGATTGTGGCAATCGACCGTCGGTGCGGGCTGGTGTGCGTTCGGGCATAAAAAAAACCGCCCATCGCGGGCGGATTCTGACTCATCGACTCCCCGGGCGGGGCGGCGATCAGTTCAACAGGGTCAGCGGATCGGTACAGGCCAGGCCATGGGCCTCGGCCACCTCTTTGCAGGTGACGTGACCCGCCATGATGTTGAGTCCGTGGCGCAGGTGGGCATCCTTGAGCAGTGCCTCCCGATAGCCTTGTTCCGCCAGCTTGATGATGAAGGGGAGGGTGGCATTGTTGAGGGCCACGGTTGAGGTGCGGGCTACTGCCCCCGGCATGTTGGCGACACAATAGTGCACCACCTCGTCGACCAGGTAGGTGGGATCTTCATGGGTGGTCGGATGGGAGGTCTCCACGCAGCCGCCCTGATCGATGGCCACATCGACGATGGCAGAACCCGGTTTCATGCGGGCAATGTGGTCACTGCTGACAAGTTTTGGCGCAGTGGCGCCGGGCACCAGCACACCGCCGATGACCAGATCCGCCGTCAGCAGATGACGCTCCAGGGTTTCGCGGTTGGAGTAGACCACCTTGGCAGCTCCCTGGAACTCGCTATCAAGGCGGCGCAGGGTGTCGACATTGTTGTCGAGTATGGTCACATCGGCACGCAGGCCAATGGCCATGCGGGCTGCGTTCGACCCCACCACGCCACCGCCTATGATCACCACCTTGGCCGGCTCGACCCCAGGGACGCCGCCGAGCAGCATGCCACTCCCGCCACGGGATTTTTCCAGCGCCTGGGCGCCTGCCTGAATAGACATGCGTCCGGCCACTTCCGACATGGGGGCCAGCAAGGGCAGGCCACCACGGCCGTCGGTGACGGTTTCGTAGGCGATGCAGATGGCACCGCTCTTGAGCAGCTCCTGAGTCTGGGACAGATCGGGCGCCAGATGCAGGTAGGTGAAGAGGGTCTGGCCCGGGCGCAGCATGGCGCGTTCGACGGCCTGGGGCTCCTTGACCTTGACGATCATCTCGGCTTTGGCGAAAACCTCTGCGGCGGAGGCCAAAATTTCGGCACCAGCAGCGCGATAATCTGCATCACCGAAGCCAATGCCGTTTCCAGCGCCGCTTTGGACGAAAACAGTATGGTTTCGTGCTGTTAGTTCACGTACACTGGCCGGAACCATGCCTACGCGATATTCATGGTTTTTTATTTCTTTGGGTACACCGATAATCATGCTATCCCTCGTCTATCGATTGGTGTTTTATGTTGCAAAAATGTTAAGCAACATTTGCGCCTAGTATATTCAGGTATTGACAGGATTTGTGACCATAATTATAAAATGACTGGTGATTCTTACCAAAAAATAGCCAAAGGATGGAATAAAATGATGGAAGCTAAGAGTCGGCTAAAGGATTTGGACAGGATTGACCGCAACATTCTGAATGAACTGCAAAAGGATGGCAGGATTTCGAACGTTGAGTTGTCCAAACGAGTTGGCCTGAGTCCTACACCGTGTCTGGAACGGGTTCGTCGCCTCGAGCGACAAGGTTATATCGAGGGATATGCCGCTATTCTGAACCCTCATTATCTGGACGCGTCTCTGCTGGTGTTCGTGGAAATAACCCTCAATCGCGGGGCGCCGGATGTATTTGAACAGTTCAACAAGGCTGTTCAGGTGCTCGAAGAGATCCAGGAGTGCCATCTGGTCTCCGGTGATTTCGATTATCTGCTCAAAACCCGCGTCAGTGACATGTCGGCCTATCGCCGCCTGTTGGGGGAAACCCTGCTGCGTCTGCCCGGTGTCAACGACACCCGCACCTATGTGGTGATGGAAGAAGTCAAACAGAGCAGTCGTCTGGTGATCAGCACTCGTTGAGTCGGGTTATGCTGTGGCTTGCCAGGCTTATTGACAAGTCACGACAGTCAGAAACGAGCGGCCGGTCCGCTCGTTTCTTCTTATCGCGTTGGTTGTGAATATGGCCCAGCCCATCAGGCACTGGCTGACAATCGGTGGGCTTTTCAGGGATACTAGGCCCCCTTATCCCCTGCATTACATGTTTTCAGAAAGGAGCCGGAGTTTGGCCGATAAAAAGCTGTTTACTCCTTTATCAGGTACACAACGGATCTTCGAAGCCGTCTTGATCGCCATCACCCTGATGGCTGCCTATCTCTTGCTTGCCCTGTTGTCCTATCACCCTGCTGATCCCGGTTGGTCCCAGACCTCCTGGCAAGGGGAGGTGAAGAACCTCGCCGGTAGCGCGGGGGCCTGGCTCGCCGACATCACCATGTTCACCTTCGGGGCCTTTTCCTATCTGGTTCCGCCTCTGGTTGTCCTGCTGGGCTGGAGCCTGTTCTGGCGCCCGAGCCGGCTGCTGGACGTGGATTACCTTACCTTGTCGGTACGGATAGTCGGCTTCGTGCTGACGGTGCTCGGCATGTCTGCCATTGCCAGCATGAACTTCAATGACATGCAGAATTTTTCCGCAGGTGGTCTGGTGGGGGATGTGATCTCCTCCGCCGTGGTACCGCTGTTTGGCGGTGTCGGTGCCAACCTGATGCTGCTCTGCTTCGTGGCCACCGGCATCACCCTGTTTACCGGCTGGTCCTGGCTCACCATAGTCGAGCGGATTGGTGCCACCTGCACCGGTTCGGTCAGCGCGGTCTACCACTTCCCTGCCACTCTGGGGCGCTGGTTGACCGGCGGCTGGCGTCAGCCTCGTAACGAGGGGCCGGATCCCCTGCTGGAAGGGGGGTTGGGGGCCATCGAGCTGGAAGAGGATGAAGAGGACGATCCTCACACCAGCTGGACCCGCAGTCCCAAGAGCAAGGGCCAGAAGGCCAAGTCCGATGAGTGGCTGCCCGAGCTTGATGATGACACCTTCCAGTTTGATCCCCAGTTTGACGATGAAGACGACGAGCCGGCACCCGTGGCCAAACCCAAGCGCGCCGCTGCTGCCAATGCCCGTCGCCAGCCGGCCCTGACCACGGCCGATGACGAGGATGAAGAGTTCGATCTGCCCTGGGCCGAGGGTGACGACGATGTGGCCGCACCGGTTGCCGCTGCGCCGAGCAAGCCCAAGCGTCGTCCACAGCCTGGCATGGCACCTTTGCCGAGCCTCGAGCTGCTGGACCGCCCGCCTGCCAAGACCCAGATGATGAGCAAGGACGAGCTGGACCGCATGGGCCGTCTGGTGGAGGCAAAACTGGCCGACTACAACGTGCAGGCCAAGGTAGTGGGTGTCTATCCGGGCCCTGTCATCACCCGTTTCGAACTGGATCTGGCGCCTGGCATGAAGGCGAGCAAGATCACCAACCTGTCGCGCGATCTGGCCCGCTCTCTCTCCGCCAGCAGCGTGCGGGTGGTGGAAGTGATCCCGGGCAAGACCTTCGTCGGCATCGAGCTGCCCAACCGGGTGCGCCAGACCGTCTACCTGCGCGAGACTCTCGACTGCGAGGCCTTCCGTGACAGTCGCAACCCGCTCACCATGGGTCTGGGTCAGGACATAGCCGGCGAGCCAGTGGTGGTGAATCTGGCCAAGATGCCGCACCTGCTGGTGGCCGGTACCACAGGCTCGGGCAAGTCGGTGGGGGTGAACACCATGATCATCTCCATGCTCTACAAGTCATCGCCGGACGATCTGCGTTTCATCATGATCGATCCCAAGATGCTGGAACTCTCGGTCTACGAGGGGATCCCGCACCTGCTGACCGAGGTGGTCACCGACATGAAGGATGCCGCCAACGCCCTGCGCTGGTGCGTGGGCGAGATGGAGCGTCGCTACAAGCTGATGTCGGCAGTCGGGGTGCGCAACCTCAAGGGCTACAACGACAAGGTGCTGGCCGCAGCCGCCGAGGGCGAGCCTCTGCGTGATCCCCTGTGGCGTCCGGGTGACTCCATGGATCAGATGCCGCCCGAGCTCGAGAAGCTGCCCCACATAGTGGTGGTGGTGGACGAATTCGCCGACATGATGATGATCGTCGGCAAGAAGGTGGAGGAGCTGATCGCCCGGATCGCCCAGAAGGCGCGGGCCGCCGGTATTCACCTCATTCTGGCGACCCAGCGACCCTCGGTGGATGTCATTACCGGCCTCATCAAGGCCAACATCCCGACCCGCATCTCCTTCCAGGTATCGAGCAAGATCGACTCGCGCACCATTCTGGATCAGGGCGGTGCCGAATCCCTGCTCGGCATGGGTGACATGCTCTACATGCCGGCCGGTACCTCCAACCCGACCCGGGTACACGGCGCCTTCGTCGATGACCACGAGGTGCACAAGGTGGTGGCGGACTGGAAACTGCGCGGCGAGCCGAACTACATAGAGGAGATCCTCTCCGGCGAGTCGGGCGGCGAGGGTGGCAGCGGCGAATTTGGCGGGGGCGGCGATGAAGAGCTGGATCCCCTGTTCGACGAGGCGGTGGCCTTCGTGGTGGAGTCCCGCCGTGGTTCCACTTCCAGCGTGCAGCGCAAGTTCAAGATTGGTTACAACCGGGCCGCTCGTCTCATCGAGCAGATGGAAAACCAGGGCATCGTCAGCTCACCGGGTGGCAACGGTCAGCGCGACGTGCTGGCACCGCCCCCGGTACGAGACTAAGCCTCATCCCACTATCCTGGCCATGCCCTCAGCGGGCGTGGCCTTTTATCGAGATCGTCGTTATGAAAAGCATGATGAAAAAACAACTGTTGATGGGAACCGTGCTGCTGGTCGCCAGCAGCCAGGTGTGGGCCGACGCGGCCAGCGACCTCAAGCAGAAGCTGGCGGGTGTCAGCCTCTTCTCCGCCAAGTTTGCCCAGACCGTCTATGACAGCAAGGGCAAGGAGCTGCAAAAGGCCGGCGGCGACCTGCTGGTGCAACGTCCCAATCGTTTCAACTGGCATACCACCTCGCCGGACGAAAGTCTGATCGTGGCCGATGGCAAGGACGTCTGGGTCTACGATCCCTTCGTCGAGCAGGTGACAGCCCTCAAACTCAAAGATGCGGTGCTCAATACCCCCTTCATCCTGATCGCCGGCAACGACGACAAGTTCTGGAAAAACTACGACGTGACCCAGCAGGGGGACGTTTACACAGTCACCAGTCGCAACAAGGATGAGCTGATCGCCTCCTTCCGCGTCACCTTCGATCGCGACAACAACATCAGCCGCTTCGATGTGAAAGAGGCCCAGGGGCAGTGGAGCGAGTTCAGCTTGAGCCAGTTCAATCGCAAGCCGGTGCTCAAGGGCAACGAGTTCGTGTTCAAGATCCCCAAGGGGGTCGAGCTGGACGACCAGCGCTGATGAGTAATCTCTTTGTGGATGTCTCGTCGGGCCGTCTCCTGCTGGCGGCCCCTATGACGCAGGATGGTAAACGCAGATGAGTAATTTATCCCTGGATTTCTCGTCGGATTTTCGCCCGCTGGCGGCCCGGATGCGGCCGCAAAACCTCGACCAGTACATAGGTCAGCAGCATATCCTGGGGGCTGACAAGCCCCTGCGCAAAGCCATCCTGGCCGGGCATTGCCACTCGATGATTTTGTGGGGCCCGCCCGGTACCGGCAAAACCACGCTGGCCGAACTGATGGCCCACTACTGCCAGGCTGAGGTGGAACGCCTCTCTGCCGTCACCTCCGGCATCAAGGAGATCCGCGCCGCCATCGACAAGGCGAAGGAGAACAGCTGGCGCGGGGTGCGCACCATCCTCTTCGTGGATGAGGTGCACCGCTTCAACAAGAGCCAGCAGGATGTGTTCCTGCCCCACATCGAAGACGGCACCATCACCTTCATCGGTGCTACCACCGAAAACCCCTCGTTCGAACTCAACAACGCACTGCTCTCCCGCGCCCGGGTCTATCTGCTCAAGCGGCTGGAAGAGGACGATATCCTCGCCATGATCGATCAGGCGATGACAGACTCCCGCGGCCTCAATGATCCGACCCTGACTTTTGCCCCCGGGGTGAAGGAGGCGCTGGCCAAAGCGGTGGATGGGGACGGGCGCAAGTCTCTCAACTATCTGGAGCTGCTGGCCGACATGGCCGAGACCGATAGTGCAGGGGCGCGGGTGATCGACAGCGCTCTGCTCGCCGCCGTGGCGGGGGAGCATGTGGCACGCTTCGACAAGGGCGGCGATCACTTCTATGACCTCATCTCGGCGGTGCACAAATCCATTCGCGGCTCGGCCCCCGATGCGGCTCTCTACTGGTACGCCCGCATGGTGAGCGCCGGCTGCGATCCCTTGTATATCGCCCGCCGCTTGCTGGCCATCGCCTCGGAAGACGTGGGCAACGCCGATCCGCGCGCCATGCAGGTGGCGCTGTCAGCCTGGGATTGTTTCCATCGCATCGGCCCGGCCGAAGGGGAGCGGGCCATCGCCCAGGCGATCGTCTACCTTGCCTGCGCCCCCAAGAGCAATGCGGTCTACACCGCCTGGAAGGCGGCGCTCAACGACGCCAAAAACCTGCCCGACTTCGAGGTGCCCGCGCACCTTCGCAACGCACCGACCAAGCTGATGAGCGAGCTCGGCTATGGCGCCGAGTACCGCTACGCCCACGACGAGCCGGGGGCCTATGCCGCCGGCGAGGCGTATTTGCCGCCGGAATTGGCGGGCAAGCAGTACTATCAGCCCACGGATCGCGGTCTTGAGAAGCAGATAGCCCAGAAGCTTGACTACCTCCATGAGCTGGACCGGCAGAGCCCGCGACAAAGGGACAAGTAGCAGGCCGGCGCTTGCGCCTCGACCCGCCCTGTCAGCAGACGTGTAGTCCGTGAATGTGCTTGTTCAAATGAGGCAGTTCAGGTACCGATTTGCCTCTGTGGCCAGGAATGGGGAGCGAGGGCGGATCCCCGAGCCTTGCCAGCCAGCAAGGTCCGTGAAAACGACACAAATAGTCCCTGTTCGGGCGGGGGGGCGGTCTGATACACTGGCCCTCTGACCCCGCTTGTCTCGGCCTTGCGCCATCTTCTTGATTTCGAAGGCCTGTTTTTGAAGGCTCGATCCTGAAGACGATAGGGGTGCGCCAACCGATGTTAACTTCCGGATCTGTTCTCTCGCCCGGTCATGATGACCCAGGCCCAGATCCCATTTTAAAAAAGTAGGTAAACCATGCTGGATCCCAAATATCTGCGTAGCGAGATTGACGAAGCTGCCGCTCGTCTGGCGACACGTGGCTACGTTCTGGACGTAGCGGCTGTCAATGCTCTGGAAGAGAAACGCAAGGATCTGCAGTCCCGTACCCAGGAGCTGCAGGCCGAGCGCAACGCCCGCTCCAAGTCCATCGGTGAGGCTGCCCGTCGTGGTGAAGATGTGGCCCCGCTCAAGGCCGACGTGACCAAGATCAACGACGAGCTTGAAACCAGCAAGGTCGAGCTGGATGCCCTGCTGGCCCAGCTGAAAGCCATCTCCGACGCCATCCCCAACCTGCCGAGCGAGACCACACCGGTGGGCCGCGACGAGAACGACAACGTGGAAGTGCGCCGCTGGGGTACCCCGCGCGTGTTCGACTTCCCGGTACGCGATCACATCGATCTGGGTGAAGCGGCCAAGGGCGTGGACTTCAAGAACGGCGTCAAGCTGTCCGGTGCCCGCTTCGTGGTGATGAAGGGCCAGATTGCCCGCCTGCATCGCGCCCTGGCGCAGTTCATGCTGGACCTGCACACTCTGCAGCACGGCTACACCGAATGCTATGTGCCTTATCTGGTGAACCCGGACAGCCTGTACGGCACAGGTCAGCTGCCGAAGTTCTCCCAAGATCTGTTCAATACCGGCATCGAGGGCGAAGGGGAAGACGAGGGCAAGCTGCGCAAGTTCTCCCTGATCCCGACCTCCGAAGTGCCGCTTACCAACATGGCCCGCGACGAGATCTTCGACGAGCAGGAGCTGCCCATCAAGATGACGGCCCACAGCCCTTGCTTCCGTTCCGAAGCCGGTTCTTATGGCCGTGACACCCGCGGTCTCATCCGCATGCACCAGTTTGACAAGGTCGAGATGGTGCAGCTGGTTCACCCGGAAAAATCCTGGGAAGCGCTGGAAGAGATGGCCGGTCATGCCGAGAAGGTGCTGCAACTGCTGGAGCTGCCGTATCGCGTGATGGCGCTGGCCACTGGTGACATGGGTTTCTGCGCCGCCAAGACCTACGATCTGGAAGTGTGGCTGCCGGCCCAGAACACCTACCGCGAGATCTCCTCCGTCTCCAACTGCACCGACTTCCAGGCGCGCCGCATGCAGGCTCGCGTGCGCATCGACGGCAAACCCCAGCTGCTGCACACCCTGAACGGCTCCGGCCTGGCAGTGGGTCGCACCCTGGTGGCCGTGATGGAGAACTACCAGCAGGAAGATGGCCGTATCGCCATCCCGGCTGCGCTGCAATCCTACATGGGTGGCCTGACCCACATAGGTTAAGCACACTCGCATGAGCACAACGCCATGGCCATGCCATGGCGTTGTGCGTTTGGGCGTCAAATCCTCGTGTTGGCGCCCAAAAAAGTGCTTCATCCGGCCCCCGGCCGAACATTTAACACATTTTTATCAAGCATTGCGCAATCGTTTTTGTTAGACTGCGCCGCAATTTCGCAGGACACTTTTTCCTATGGTCTGGATTGATTACGCCATCATCGGCATCGTCGGTTTCTCCGCCCTCATCAGCTTGGTGCGCGGCTTCGTCAAGGAAGCCATGTCACTCGTCACCTGGTTTATCGCCTTCTTCATCGCCAGCCATTTCTATCCCGATCTCGCCATCTACTTCACCTCGTTCAGCGACCCTCTGGTGCGCAACGGCCTGGCTATCGCCGCCCTGTTCGTGGCGACCCTGATCCTGGGCGGCGTGGTGAACTACGTGGTGGGTCTGCTGGTGGAAAAGACCGGCCTGTCAGGAACGGATCGGGTGCTCGGCATCTGTTTCGGCGCCATTCGCGGGGTACTGATCGTCAGTGCCCTGCTGTTTTTTATGGATACCTTCACCAGCCTCTCCCAGAGCGACTGGTGGGTGGCGTCCAAACTGGTTCCCGAGTTCAAGCCGGTGATCCAGTGGTTTTTCGGGTTCATGCTGAACTCGTCCAGTTTTCTTAAACAGGTATAGTGACTTCGAGGTAGCAAAGACATGTGTGGTATTGTCGGTATAGTTGGCACCACCCCCGTCAATCAGGCCCTCTACGACGCCTTGACGGTGTTGCAGCACAGGGGACAGGATGCCGCCGGGATCGTGACCATAGACAGTGGAAACTTCCGGCAACGCAAGGCCAACGGCCTGGTGAAGGACGTGTTTGAAGTGCGCCACATGCAGCGTCTGCAAGGGAACATCGGCATAGGTCATGTCAGATATCCCACCGCAGGCAGCTCAAGTGCCGCTGAAGCCCAACCTTTTTACGTGAACTCCCCCTACGGCATGGTGCTGGCCCACAACGGCAACCTCACCAACGCCAAGGAGCTCAAGGAGCAGCAGTTCAAGGTGGCCCGTCGCCACATCAACACCACCTCCGATTCGGAAGTGCTGCTGAACGTGCTGGCCCACGAACTGGATCTCTGCGACAAGATGGCGCTGCGGCCGGAGGATATCTTCGCTGCGGTGCGCAAGACCCATCAGCAGATCCGCGGCGCCTATGCCGTGGTCTCGCTGGTGATCGGTCACGGCCTCATCGGCTTTCGCGATCCCAACGGCATTCGTCCGCTGATCCTGGGTCGTCGGGCCGATGAGCAGGGCCAAGTGGAGTACATGCTCGCCTCCGAGAGCGTGGCGCTGGACGCCATCGGTTTCGAGACGGTGCGTGACGTCGCCCCCGGTGAAGCCATCTACATCACAGAGCAGGGCCAGCTCTTCTCCGAGCAGTGTGCGGAAAATCCGCAGATGAGCTCCTGCATCTTCGAATACGTCTACTTCGCCCGTCCCGATTCGTGCATCGACAAGGTCTCCGTCTACGCCGCCCGCCTCAACATGGGTCGCAAGCTGGGCCAGAAGATTGCACGGGAGTGGGAAGATCTCGATGTGGATGTGGTCATCCCCATCCCCGAGACCTCTTGTGACGTCGCACTGGAGATAGCCCACACCCTCGACCTGCCATACCGTCAGGGCTTCGTGAAGAACCGCTACATAGGTCGTACCTTCATCATGCCGGGCCAGACCCAGCGCAAGAAGTCGGTGCGTCGCAAGCTCAACGCCATCAGCTCCGAATTCAAGGGCAAGAAGGTGTTGTTGGTGGATGACAGCATAGTGCGCGGCACTACCTCGGAGCAGATCATCCAGATGGCCCGTGAAGCGGGGGCGGCCAAGGTTTACTTCGCCTCGGCGGCACCCGAGATCCGCTTCCCCAACGTCTATGGCATCGACATGCCCACCGCCAACGAGCTGATCGCCCACGGCCGTGAAGTGGAAGAGGTGTGTGCGCTTATCGGTGCCGATGGCCTTATTTTCCAGGATCTGGAAGATCTGGAAGAGGCGGTGCGGGAGATCAACCCCGAGCTACGCCATTTCGAGACCTCGGTGTTCAACGGTCACTATGTCACCTCCGACGTGGATCAATCCTATCTGGACCACCTGAACGCCCTGCGCAGCGATGACAACAAGGCGGTACGTGAGTGGCAGGAAGGCACCAGCAACCTGGAAATTTTTAACGAAGGCAGTTAAACGTTTTCGCTTGATATGGCAGATATGAGATGGGGGCCCCGGCCCCCATTGTCGTATCCGGGTGGCGGGGTAGAGCTGTTATCTGCTTTAAAAATAATCACTTATACCGCCGGGTGTGGGCAGTGGCGGCGGGATCCGCTAGCATGGGCAGCCGCGCGCCAATCGCGCCGCCGTATCAACCAGAACAGACGAGAATTCAGATGGATGACTTGCTAGCCCCCGTGCGCCAGTTTTTGCAGTGCGAGACCCCGGATGAGTGGGTGGCGATGGCGCGGGATCCGGCCCGTTTGCCAACCCTGCTCATCGATCACGCCAACTGCGAGAACAAGGCTGCGCTCACCGCCCACAGCCTGGTGCGGCGCTACTGCCTGCCCAAGGGCAAGCGCCATCTGCTGCCCAAGCTGGAATTTTATCGGGAGCTGGATGCCATCCCGGAGAAGGCCGAGATCCTGGGCAAGCGCAGCATGGGGGAGTCCGACCGTACCGTGTTCGAGGAGCTGGCCCGCAATCCGCTGCTGTTTCCCATGGTGCGGCTCATCCAGGAGGAACTGCATCACTTCGAGCAGGTGCTGGAGATCATGCAGGCCCGCGGCATCGAGTACGGGCCGGTGACGGCCTCCCGCTATGCCCGCCAGTTGATGCAGCATGTGCGTACCCATGAACCGGCCACCATTGTTGACAAGATGATCATCGGCGCCTACATCGAGGCCCGCTCTTGCGAGCGGTTTGCCAAGCTGGCGCCCCATCTGGACGAAGAGCTGAGCCGCTTCTATGTCTCTTTGCTGCGCTCCGAGGCGCGCCACTATCAGGATTATCTGAGCTTGGCCGAGCAGTATGCAGGGGAGGATATCAGCGAGCGGGTGGCGTTCTTTGGCAAGCTGGAAGCCGAGCTTATCTCCTCTCCGGATCCGCAATTCCGGTTCCATAGCGGGCTGCCTGTCAGATCTGACAGTTGTTGACGCGAAGAACGCTGCCTACCATGACCATGTTCCTACTACGAGCGACGCATTCATTTTTGAGCGCAATTCCCGGCCCCTGAGCCGGGATTTTTTTACGTTTTTTCAAGCGGATGACGAAGAGGATTGGCCGGCGCCAGGGTTGGTACCGGCCAAGAGATCAGCGGCGGTATTCGTTGTTGTAGTTTTGGATCAGGCGGCGAGTCACCTCGTGCTGGGGGTCGGCAAACACCTTGAGGGTTTTGCCACGCTCCACCACCCGCCCTTCGTGCATCACCAGCACCTCGTCACTGATGTGACTCACCACCCCCAGATCGTTGGCCACCAGCACATAGCTCAGTCCCATGGTCTCCTGCATCTCCAGCAGCAGGTTGATGATCTGGGAGCGTACCGAGATATCCAGGGTGGAGAGTGCCTCGTCGGCCACTACTATCTTGGGATTGAGAATGAGCGCCCGCGCCAGCGCCACCCGCTGCTGCTGACCGGCGGAGAGCATCTGCGGATAGAAAAGGGCGTGATCCGGCAGCATGCCCACCATGCGCAGGGTCTGTACCACCTTGTCGTGACGTTCCTCGTCGCTCATCTCGGTGTTGAGCCGCAGCGGCGTCTCCAGGATCTGGCCGACCCGGATCTTGCGATTGAGAGAGGAGTTGGGGTCCTGGAAGATCATCCGCAGCAGCTTGCAGCGGGTCTGGTAGTCGCCATGTACCAGGGGCTGACCCTCGATGGCGATGTCGCCGGCGGTCGGTTCTATCATGCCCGCCAGGATCCGCGCCAGGGTGCTCTTGCCGGAGCCGGCTTCGCCGACGATGGCCAAGGTCTGGCCGACCTCGAGGTCAAACGAGAGCGGCTTGATGGCTTCGACCGCCCGGCGCCGAAACAGGCCGGTGCGGTTCTGGTAGGTCTTGCTAAGGCCTCTGACCTGCAGCAGGGAGGGTTCGATCACTGTCCTGGCTCCTTGGTGGCAGCGCATGCTGCCACGGGCTGATAAGGTCTTGGATTCATTTTTTTGGCTCTTCCATGTTCAGCGGGAAGTGGCAACTGAACTGATGGCCCTTGATCTTGCTCATCAGCGGCATCTGTACGCACTGCTTCTGGGCGTAGGGGCAGCGGGGGCCGAGCCGGCAACCTATGGGCAGATGCTGCAGCGGCGGTATCACCCCGGGCAGGGTTTCCAGCCGCGATTTGTGACGCACCAGCTTGTCAAAGTCGGGAATGGACTTGAGCAGGGCATCGGTATAGGGGTGGTGGGGAGTCTCCAGGATCTGTTCCCGGGTACCCACCTCCACCATCTGGCCGCAGTACATCACGTTGATGGTGTCGGTCAGATTGGCAATGGCCGCGATGTCGTTGCTGATGATGAGGATGGTGGTGTTGCCCAGCTTGTTCATCTTGTCCAGCAGCCGCAGGATCTGGGAGTGGGTGGTGGACTCCATGGCGCTGGTGGGCTCGTCCGCCACCAGCAGGCGTGGCTTGTTGGCAATGGCCATGGCGATCATCACCTTCTGGCACATGCCGTCCGACAGCTCGTGGGGATAGGCCCGCATCACCTTGCGGTGATCCTTGACGCCGACCCGGTGCAGCAGGGCAATGGCCTTCTTCTTGCGCCACTGGAAGCGCTGCCAGAACTGGCCCTCGAACGAGTCGGTCGGGATCGCTTCTTCCAGCTGGGTACCTATCTCTTCGGAAGGATCCAGACAGTTGATGGGGTCCTGGAAGATCATGGCGATCTCACGACCCATGATCCGGCGTCGCTCCTTGGGGGCCATGGTCAGCAGATCCATGTCGTTGAAGCGCATCCGGTCGGCACGCACCGTCCAGTTGTCTTTCTGGATGCCGACGATCACCTTGGCCACCAGGCTCTTGCCGGAGCCCGATTCCCCCACCAAGCCACGGATCTCTCCCTCGGTCAGGGTCAGGCTCACCCTGTCCACTGCCTTGACCTTGCCCTGGGGCGTGTCGATTTCGATGGTAAGGTTGCGAATATCTAGCAAGGGCATTAATCATTCCCCTCTTTGAGTGCTTCGCGAATGCCTTCACCCACTAAATTGGTGACCAGCACGCTGAACAGGATGGCCATGCCTGGCAGGGTGACTGTCCAGGGGGCGAGATAGATAAGATCGCTCGAATCGGCCAGCATGGCGCCCCATTCCGGTTGGGGTGACTGGGCGCCGAGGCCGAGAAAACCCACCGCCGAGATATCGAGAATGGCGGCGGAGAGGGTGCGGGTGGTCTGGGCGACCAGGGTCTCCACTATGTTCGGCAAAATGGCCAGACGCATTATCCTGAGCGGTGGCGAACCGTCGAGGCGGCTGGCGATGATGTACTCCTTCTGCATTTCGGTGTGGACCGCGTTGTAGGTCGCCCGGATGAAGGGGGGGATCAGTGCCAGCGTGATGGCGATCAGGGTATTGAACAGGCCCGGTCCCAGGATGGCGACCATGATGATGGCCAGCAACAGAGAGGGGATGGAGAGCAGGGTATCGAGCAGGTGGTGCAGCACGCTCGATTTGAGCCCCTTGCTCATGCCGCCCAGGATGCCGATGGCGGTGCCGACCACCATGGCGATCATCACCACCAGCAGGGCGTTGCCGAAGGTGAGCCGCGCTCCCGCCACCAGACGGGAGAGGATGTCGCGGCCCAGATCGTCGGTGCCGAGGAAGTAGTCGATGTTGCCGCTGTTGGCCCAGGAGGGGGCCAGCAGCAGCCGGGAGCTGTGCTGCTCGTCGATACCGTAGGGCACCACCAGCGGGCCGAACAGGGTGATGAGCAGCAGGATCACGAAGCACCAGAGTCCGCCCATGGCCAGCGGATTGCGGCGATAGGAAGCCCAGGTCTGCTCCAGCGGGGAGAGGATCTTGAGCTCGGGGTAGAGGTTATTCTTGTCTTGCATAGGGTTCCTGGCTCCAGGTCATGCCATGAGCACGTTTAGTCTTGTTTTGCATAGAGTTCTTTGCGCCGTGCCGGATAGATGAGGGTGGTGAGCAGCTCGGTGCTGACGCTGATGAAGATGACGAAGCCGGCGACCACCAGAGTGGCGCCCCGGATGGCTGCGTAATCCTGCAGGGCAATGCTGTTGATCAGCCAGCGGCCGATCCCGTGCCACTCGAACACCACCTCGGTGATCATGGCGGAGGTGAGCACGCTGCCCAGTTGCAGGCCGAGCAGCGGCAGTACCGGTGGCAGGGCGTTCTTGAGGCCATGGCGCCAGACGATTTGTCGGCGGGAGAGGCCACGGCTGGCTGCCGCCTTGATGTAGTTCTGCTTCATCACGTCGATGAGCGAGCTGCGCACGTGGCGGATCACCTCGGTGGTGGGCACTACCGCCAGCACCAGTGAGGGCAGGATCAGGTGGCGCAGGGCATCGTACAGCGCCGCCTGGCGCCAGGGCTCGTGGCTCATCAGCACGTCAAATACAGCTATGCCGGTGATGGCGGGCACGTCATAGAGCAGGCTGATCTGGCCCGAGGCGGGCAGCCAGCCCAGATCCAGCGAGAAGAACATGACGACCAGCAGTGCCAGCCAGAATACCGGCACCGCATAGCCGATGAGGCCGGCGGTCATGATGGAGAGATCCAGCGGCTTGCCCTGATAGAGCGCCGCCAGGGTGCCGAGCGGAATGCCCACCAGCAGCGAGATGGCAAAGGCTGCCATACAAAGGATCAGGGTGGCGGGGAAGTAGTGGCGGATCTCGTCCAGCACCGGCAGACCCGAGACGCTGGAGAGCCCCAGATCCCCATCCAGGATGCGGCGCAGAAAATCGGGATAACCGCTCCAGAAGCTGGCCTGCTGGCCGATGAGGCGAAAGTCCAGCAGGTAGGCGACGAAGGTCAGCGCCAGCAGGGTAATGAGCAGCAGGTTGATGCGACGCAGTATATAGAGAAACATGCTTACTCCCTGTGGGCTTGATTGAAGACGGTGCCGCCAAAGGGCATCAGAGAGAGCCCCTGAATGTCACTGCGACTGACCTGGGTGCGTAGGGCATGGGCCAGCGGGATGAGCGGCACCTGTTCGTTGAGCAGGGTCTGGGCGTAATAGTAGTTGCGTAGCCGGAATGCCAGCTGTGGCGTGGTGACCGCATCGTCCAGTAGCTGATCGAAAGCCGGGCTGCACCAGCGGCTGTAGTTGTTGCCCCGCTCGACGGCAGCGCAGCTCAGCAGTTGGCGGAAAAAGTTGTCGGGATCGGCGTTGTCGGCAATCCAGCCTGACAGCAGGCTGTCATATTGGCCGCGGGCGAGACGAGCCTCGATGACGGGCCACTCCTGCTGCACGATTTTCAGCTTGATGCCAATCTTGGCCAAGTCGCTTCGCATCAGCTGGGCGGTCTTGAGGGCATCCGGGTTGTAGGGGCGTGAGCCTGGCTGAACCAGTACCTGCATCTCGAACCCCTGCTCCAGCCCAGCCTCCTTGAGCAACTGGCGCGCCCGCTTCAAGTCAGGCTGGCGCATCGGCAGGGAGGGATTGTAGCCCCAGGAGAGGGGCGGCAGCAGGCTGTTGGCGGCCTGGCCCGTCTCGAAATAGACCGCCTGCAGCAGGTTGTCTATGTTGATGGCACTGGCGATGGCTTGACGCACCTGCACCTTGTTGAACGGCGGTTTGCGGGTGTTGAGGGCCAGGAAGGCGACGTTCATGCCGGACTGTACCGACAGGCTGAGATCCGGATCCGAGTCGATCACCGACAGCTGGCTGGCGGAGGGTGTACTCATCACGTCACACTCGCCGGTCAGCAGCTTGGCGAGCCGTTTGGAGGATTTGGGGGTGATATCGTAGATGAGTTGTTCGATCTTGGCTTCGCCGCCCCAGTAACCGGGATGGCGCAAGTAGCGCACGTATTCGTTGCGGCGATACTCCTTGAAGCTGAACGGCCCTGTGCCGATGGGACGGCTGTCGAGCAGGGCCGGGGTGCCGGCTTTTTGCATTTGATCGGCATATTCGGCGGAGAGTACGATGGCGTAGTCGCTGGCCAGGGTGGCGAGGAAAGAGGCATCCGGCCGATTAAGCTCGAACACCACCTGCAGCGGTCCCTTCTTGTAGACCCGCTTGATCAGCTGATCCAGCCCCAGGCTGTAGAAATAGGGATATTCTCCGCCGGAGACGTTGTGATAGGGGTGCTGCTTGTCCAGCAGGCGCTGATAGGTGAACAGCACGTCATCGGCGTTGAAGGTGCGCGATGGGTTGAACCAGGGGGTGTGATGGAAGGTGACGCCCTTGCGCAGGGTCAGGGTGTAAAAGAGGCCATCCTCGCTCAGGGTCCAACTGGTGGCCAGTCCCCCTTCCAGTGCCAGCGTGTTGGGGTTCACCTCCAGCAGACGATCGTAGAGCGGGCGCGAGCTGGCATCCAGGGTCACCCCAGAGTTGGATACTTGGGGATTGAACGTTTGGGGCGAACCTTCCGAACAATAGATGAGTCCCATCTTGGACGTGTCGTCTTGTTTCTGACAACCGGTAACCAGTACCAGCAATCCAAGCAGCAAGGGTTTGAGCATTCTCATTGTAGAACCATGTTTTTATACGAATGTGCCAGCGTGAACGCTGGCGAGTTGCAGGCGCCGGCTTGAACCAGACTTCCTTTGGAATTAATCCGCATCGTTGTCACCGTCCAGCAACTGGTATTTGCGCAGCATACCGCGAAACTGGTGATAGCTCAGGGTAAGTAATTGGGCGGCTTTGCGCTGATTATACTGGGATTGCTGCATGGCTTGCTTGAGTAAATTAATCTCGTATTCCGCCACTGCGTTTTTGAGATCCAGCGGCAGGTCGGGAGGCTCAGGGACCGTCACTTGTGCGCGCTCATCGACGGTAGTGACCAGACTTGCCCGGGGACGGGGGCGCCAAGGGGAGTCGAACGGGTTGAGCACCAGTTCGGACAGTGGCAACTGGGGATTGCCTTGGCGGTAGATGCTGCGCTCCACCACGTTTTTCAGCTCCCGCACGTTGCCGGGCCAGGGGTAATCGAGCAGCAACTGGGTCGCCTTGCGAGAAAAGCCGGCAAACAGTGGATAGCCCAGTTCCCGGGTCATGCCGTGGGCGAAGTGCTCCGCCAGCATCAATATATCTTCTCGTCGCTCTCGCAAGGGAGGCAGGGTAATGACATCAAAGGCGAGCCTGTCCAGCAGATCGTGGCGAAAGTCCCCTCTGTCGGCCAGTGCCGGCAGATCCTCGTTGGTGGCACACACCAGCCGAACATCCACCTTGAGGGCCTTGGCCCCGCCCACCCGCTCAAACTCGCCGTATTCGATAACCCGCAGCAGCTTCTCCTGCACCCGGGCGCTGGTGGTCGCCAGCTCGTCAAGGAAGAGGGTGCCGCCATCTGCACGCTCGAAGCGGCCCTGATGGCGCTTGGCGGCGCCGGTGAAGGATCCTGCCTCGTGACCAAACAGCTCGGTCTCCAAAAGGCTCTCGCTCAGGGTGGCGCAGTTGATGGTGACAAAGCTTTGATCCCAGCGCGCCGAGAGATAATGTAGGCGATGGGCGATCAGCTCCTTGCCGGTCCCGCGCTCGCCGATGATCAGCACGGGTTTGCGCAGCGGGGCGAGCCGTGAGGCCTGCTCAATGATCTCGAGAAATGCGTTGGATTCCCCCAACAGGCTTTCTGTGGCCGTGGTCATAGTGATCCCTGTCCGTTGTAAAAGCTGGTCAATCTTACCAAAAGTTGGTGATTCTTATCATCATTTGTGCGGGACGTCTTGAAACTCGATGCATGAGCCCCATATAAATCAACAAGTTAAATTCTGTTCCAGATTGGCACACAAGTTGCCATTGTCAATGGAGAAACAACGCATGCCAACCACAGGAGTTTTATCATGAGTATTTTTTCCCGTCTGGCCGATATCATCAATTCCAACCTGACGGCCCTGCTCGACAAGGCAGAAGATCCCCAGAAGATGGTGCGCCTGATCATCCAGGAGATGGAAGACGAACTGGTGAAGGAGCGCTCCAATCTGGCCCGCTTCCTCGCCAGCCAGAAAGAGATTGGCCGTCAGGTCAACCGCCATCAGGAGCGGGTTGACGAGTGGCAGGGCAAGGCCGAACTGGCGCTGGCCAAGGGCCGTGAAGATCTGGCCCGCGCGGCCCTTATCGAGAAGAAGAAGCAGACCGAGCTGGCCGAGACGCTCTATCGCGAGCAGCAGGCGGTGGACAGCGGCATCGACAAGCTGGGTGACGAAATACGCCAGCTGGAAGCCAAACTGGAAGATGCCCGCAGCCGTCAAAAGGCGATGGCCATCCGTAGCGAAGCGGCTAGCAGTCGTCTCAACGTGCAGAGCCAGGTGGCCCGTGGTGACAGTCAGGCCGTGGTCAGCAAGTTCGAGCGCATGGAGCGTCGCATCGACGAGATGGAGGCCCGCGCCGATTTGGGTCAATCTGACAAGGCTCTGTCCCAGCAGTTTGCCGAGCTTGAAGTCGATGATCAGATAAGCAAAGAGCTCGAGGCAATGCGCCAGAAACTGGGCCAGGGCGAAGGTAAAGGGGAGTAACAGATGGAAGATCTGCTGGGCGTATTGATGGTCCCCATGGTGGTTTTCATGGTGGTGGTGGCCCCCATCTGGCTGGTGTTGCACTACCGAGCCAAGGGCCGGATCGGGGTCGGCCTGGCCGATAGCGAGCGGGAACAGTTGCAAGGGCTGCTGGTGCGCGCCGAGAAGATGCAGGAACGGGTCGGTGCACTGGAATCCATTCTGGACGCGGAAGTCCCGGGTTGGAGGAACAAGGTATGAGTCCATCGAATCGGGAGGGACGCAATCTCTATCGCGACCCTCAGCGGGGCAAGATAGCGGGCGTCTGCGCCGGCCTTGCCGACTACTTCGGCGTGGAGACCTGGATCGTGCGGTTGCTGGCCATCAGCGGTCTCATTTTTGCCGGTTTCATCACCTTCACCGCTTATATTGCTGCCTGGTTTCTGCTCGACAAGCGGCCAGTCACACTTTATGGAAACGAAGAGGAGGAGTTTGGCGAGGTGCGGATGAAGGCGCGCAGCTGGCAGGCTGGCGTCACCCCTCATCAGGCACTGGGCCGTATCGCGCAGGAGCTCGATACCCTGGAGCCCAGACTGCAGCGCATCGAGAAGCTGGTGACCTCCAAAGAGTTCACTCTACAACGGGAGTTCAGCAAGCTGTGACTCATGGCCCTGCCTCGCCGATGGAGCGGGGCCTGTCTTGAACGGGATCCGAAGACCCGACATGGCTGGCAGACAAACCTGAAACCGACGATCGAATTGAGGGATTGAACAAGCCTTGATACGCAACACACTGGAACAAAAGTGGTCGCTCTTGCAGCACAGGGCCACAGACGTGGTGAACCGGGTACGGGATCGCCATCTGCGGCTGGCGGTGACCGGCCTCTCGCGCAGCGGCAAGACGGCGTTTATCACTGCGCTGGTCAACCAGCTTGAGCATGCGGCCATCGATGGCCGCTTGCCGTTGTGGGATGCCCTGCGTCAGGGACGGATCCTCGGCGCCCGCCGGGTGCCGCAGCAAAATGCCCATATTCCCACGTTTGCCTACGAGCGCGGCCTCGACGCCCTGTTTGGCGATCCGCCCGCCTGGCCCGAGCCCACCCGCGGGGTGGCCGAAGTGCGCCTCGAAATTCGCTATCGCACTCGCCATCCACTGCGCAAGCATCTGGGGGAGATCTCCACCCTCTACGTGGATCTGGTGGATTACCCGGGGGAGTGGTTATTGGACTTGCCGCTGCTGGAACTCAGCTACGAGCAGTGGAGCGAGCAGGTGCGCGACCAGCTGCGTCGCCCCGAGCTGCAGGCACTCGCCGCCGGCTGGCTTGAGCCACGCTGGCAGGCTGAACAGGCTTTCGAAGAGCGCCCGGTCGCCGAGCTGGCTGAACGCTACACCGACTATCTGCATGCCTGCAAACAAGAGTTGGGATTGCACCTGATCCAGCCCGGCCGTTTCGTATTGCCGGGGGAGTATGCCGGTGCCCCCCTGCTGCAGTTCGTCCCCTGGGTGTGGGATAGTCCCGTTGGCGAGCCCGCCGATGGCACCCTCTACGCTACCCTCAAACAACGCTTCGAGCAGTACAAGCAGCATCTGGTGCAGGGCTTTTACAAGCAGCACTTTGCGGGGTTTGATCGCCAGATAGTGCTGGTGGACTGCCTGCAACCCCTCAACGCCGGCGTCGCCAGTTTTGGCGACATGCAGCAGGCCATCGCCCGTATCATGGAGAGCTTTGCCTACGGCAAGAGCAACTGGTGGCGGCGACTCTTCTCGCCGCGCATCGACAAGCTGCTGTTTGTGGCGAGCAAGGCCGATCATGTCACCCCCGAGCAGCATGGGCCCCTGGTCTCTTTGCTCCAGCATCTGGTACGCAGTGGCCGCGGGCAGGCGCGCTTTGAGGGGATCACCACAGAGTGTCTGGCGCTCGCCGCCATCAAGGCGACCGAGGTGGGCAAGGGGGTGGCCAATGGCCGTGAGTTCCCCGCCATTCGCGGCACCAGTCTCACCGGCGAGCCGCTCTTGCTCTTCCCGGGAGAGGTGCCTGAACATATCCCGCCTGCTCAGTGGTGGAACAACCAGGGGTTCGATTTTCAGGCGTTTCGCCCCTTGCCCATGAGTGCCCATCAGGCGTTGCCCCATATCCGGCTCGACGCCGCGCTGGAGTTTCTGCTCGGGGACCACCTCGAATAACCCAGGCTGTGTGGCAATGCTGATAGCTAAGGCAGGGCTGCACGGCCGCGTGGAGGAACAAGCAAACAGATGAACGATCAGACAAAACCGACGGTGGCCGACCCGGCGCCGTTGCAGGGCAAGGTGATCCTCGAACCTGCGTTGACGGTGGCAAGCGATGAGCGACCACCCGCCTCCGCCCAGCGACTGGAAGAGGAGAGCTTCGAGCGCCTCGACGAGCTTGATGAGTTCACCGAGGTGGAGCCTGCCCTCACCATCAAGCCGCGCCGTCGACATCGACTGCTTGGCTGGGGGCTGGGGGCGGTTGGTCTGCTCTCGTTGGGGCAATATGGCGTCTTTCTCTATGACCAGTTTCTCACTACCCCGCTCTGGGGCAGCGCCTGGTTGCTGGCCTCCGGCCTGGTGGCCGTGGGCACTTCGGGCGTGGTGGGGCGTGAGTGGCTGCGGCTGTGCACCCTCAAGCGGCGCCAGGATGTGCGCTCGCGTGCCGACGATCTGCTGGCCCGTCAGGGGGTCGGGCAGGGGCAGGTTTTTTGCGAGGCGCTTGCCGAGAAGAGCGGCGACAAGGGGCGTGAGGGTTACCAACGCTGGCTGAGTCAGCTCGACGAGAGTCACAGCGATCGGGAGGTGCTGACGCTCTACAGCCAGCTGGTGCTGGCCGAGCGAGACAAGCTGGCCCAGGCGCGGGTGGCCAAATGGTCGGGAGAGGCTGCGATGCTGGTGGCCCTGAGCCCCCTTGCTACTGTCGACATGATGCTGATGCTGTGGCGCAACCTGCGCATGATAGAGGACATCGCCGATGTCTATGCCATCGAGCTCGGTTACTGGAGCCGCATCCGCCTCATTCGTCAGGTGTTTCGCAACATGCTCTACGCTGGCGCCACCGAGCTGGTGACCGAGGTGGGGATGGACTTGCTGGGGGCCGAGCTTACCGCCAAGCTCTCCGCCCGCGCCGCGCAAGGGGTGGGGGCGGGTCTGCTCACCGCCCGTCTGGGTTTGCGCACCATAGAAGCGTGCCGCCCGCTGCCCTGGTGCGCTGACGAGAAACCCAGGCTCGGGGAGCTGCGCAAGCGGCTCATCGGCCAGCTGGCGGGGTATCTCAACAAGTCCCGAGGCAACGGTCTGTAACAGCATAATGAGTTGTCACAAATTGTTTACAATTATCAAGTGCAGCCGACCCCAGGGTCGGCTGCTTTTTTAAGGGGCAAACCGTTACAGTGATCCCATCAGTCAAACATGAGTCGCCGCTGCTTGGGTTACCGGGTGGGCGTACAGGATGGAACCTTTCATGGCAAGTCTCTACACAGCACACCAGCCGGACCCTCAGGGCGTCATCCATTACACGGATGAGGAGCACGGCACCTGGCAGATCCTGATCGAGCGCCAGCTCGCGGTGCTCGAAGGCAAGGCGTGTGACGAATACCTGGCGGGGCTGGCTCGTCTCGATCTGCCCCGTGATCGCATCCCCCAGCTGGCCCAGATCAACGCCGTATTGCAACCCGCCACCGGCTGGTCGGTGGCCGCCGTACCTGCGCTTATCTCGTTTGATCGCTTCTTTGCCCTGCTGGCCAACCGCCAGTTTCCGGTGGCCACGTTTATTCGCCGCCGGGACGAGCTGGACTATCTGCAAGAGCCCGACATTTTCCACGAGATCTTCGGCCATTGCGCCATGCTGACCAACCCCGCCTTCGCTCACTTCACCCATGTTTACGGCCAGCTCGGCCTGCAGGCAGGCAAGGAGGAGCGAGTCTTTCTGGCGCGGCTCTACTGGTTCACGGTGGAGTTTGGCCTGCTGGCAACTCCGGCGGGGCTGCGCATCTATGGTGGGGGCATTCTCTCCTCCATCGGCGAGACCGCCTATGCCCTTGGCGGTCAGCCCGTGCTGCAACCGTTCGATCCCATCGAGGTGCTGCGTACGCCGTATCGCATCGACATCATGCAGCCCACCTATTTCGTGTTGCCCGAGCTGGCCGATCTCTACCGCCTAGCGGATCAGGGCATCATGGCCATGGTGTCCGATGCCCGCCGGTTGGGGCTGCGTCCGCCCCGTTTCGCACCGGCTGGCGGCAAACAGGCGAGCTGAATTGATCAGACCCATTTTGTTATCCGATCCCCATTGATGAACAAGGAGAACCCCATGTCCGAACTGGCAAGCCAGCAGTGTGAAGCGTGCCGCGCCGATGCCCCCAAGGTGAGCGAACAGGAACTCGCTGAGCTGATGCAGCGGATCCCCGACTGGCAGCCGCTGGTGGTGAAAGGAGAGCTGCAGCTGCGGCGCGAATTTACCTTTCGCAACTTCAAGGAGGCGCTCGCCTTCACCAACCGCCTGGGGGAACTGGCGGAAGCAGAGTTCCACCATCCGGCGATCCTGACCGAATGGGGCAGGGTGACTGTCAGCTGGTGGACCCACAAGATAGGCGGGCTGCACCGCAACGACTTCATCATGGCAGCGCGTACCGACCAGCTGTTCAACTAAACGGCAGTAGATGGCGCGGGCCTGCCCGGCGAAAGCGGGGCGGGCCCGCATTTTTATGGGCTGGCGCTCGCACTGGCGGGATCGAGTCTGTATTATTCGGTCATTCATAGAGTTAGCTAGGAAGTGTGTTCCGAATGCGTCTTGAAGTCAGCTGTGAAGACCGCCTGGGCCTGACCCGGGAACTGCTCGACCGTCTGGTGGAGCACAATATCGATCTGCGCGGCATCGAAATCGATACCTCAGGCATCATCTATCTCAACTTTCCCGAGCTGGAGTTTCGTGATTTCCAGCACCTGATGCCGGAGATCCGTCGCATTCCCGGCGTCTATGACGTCAAGACCATCCCCTACATGCCCTCCGAGCGCGAGCACCACGAGATCGAGGCCCTGCTCAAGGCGCTGCCTGATCTGGTCTTCTCCCTCGATGCCAAGGGCAAGGTGACCCAGGCCAATCAGTCGGCACTCACTACTCTGGCTCTGCCGGTAGAAGAGATACGTGGCATGGCCCTTGGCTCCCTGGTCAAGGGCTTCTCCTTCAGCCGCTGGCTGGAGGCGAACGAGATCAAGCCGCAGACCTGCAAGCTCAGCTTCAATGGTGAAGAGTATCTGGCGGATCTGATGCCGCTGTTCGTGGCCGAAGAGAAGGGGCGTCAGGCCCTGGCCGGCGCCGTGGTGGTACTCAAATCTGCCCGTCGGGTCGGCATGCACTTCAGCGCGCTGCACGCAGTGGAAGTGGGGGGCTTTGAACACCTGCAGGCCGAGAGTCAGAAGATGAAGCAAGTGTTGTCGGAGGCGAGCAAGCTGGCGATGCAGGACGCACCACTGCTCATCGTCGGCGAGACGGGCACCGGCAAGGAGCTGCTGGCCCGTGCCTGCCACGGCGCCAGTCTGCGCTCCAGCCATCCCTTCATGGCCCTTAACTGCGCCGCCATGCCGGACAACGTGGCCGAGAGCGAGCTGTTCGGTTATGCCCCCGGCGCCTTTGGCAACAACACCGAAGGCAAACGTGGCGTGCTGGAGCTGGCCAGCGGTGGCACCCTGATGCTGGACGAGATCGGTGACATGTCCCCCCATCTGCAGACCAAGTTCCTGCGGGTGCTGCAGGATGGCGTGTTCCGCCGGGTGGGGGACGAGCAGGAGGTGAAGGTCAACGTGCGCTTCATCTGTACCACCCAGAAGCAGTTGCTGGATCTGGTGCACGACGGCAAGTTCCGGGAAGATCTCTACTACCGCCTCAACGTGCTGAGCCTGGCGCTGCCACCGCTGCGCGAGCGCAAGGCGGACATCATGGCGCTGGCCCAGCAGTTTGTCTCCCGCTTCGCCAGTGAATTGCAGCGGCCCCGCCCGCGTTTTACCCGCAACATGGCCGAGTACCTGACGGCCTACCGCTGGCCGGGCAACGTGCGCCAGTTGCGCAACTGCCTCTATCGGGCCATGACATTGCTGGAAGGGGACGAGATAGGCCCGGAGCATGTGGATCTGCCGGTCGCTGCCGATGCCATGCCGCTCATCGACGAGTGGTTCGAAGGGGGGTTGGACGAGGCGGTGAAACGCTTCGAAAGCCGGTTGCTGGAGCGGCTCTATCCGGCCTTTCCCTCCACCCGCCAGCTGGCCAAACGGCTGGGCGTGTCGCACACCGCCATCGCCAACAAGTTGCGGGAATACGGGATCAGCAAGAAGTAATCCCATGAATGTCCCCTATGGCAGGGCTCACGCAGGGGGGCCCTCTTTATTATTGTGCTACCGGTCTGGCCAGGCCCTTGCTCTGCGGGTTGTACCTTGTCATGCTGCTGACAAGTTCAATACTATCTCCAACCGGCTCCCACCTTCGGTCATATGCCATGCGTGGGCACTGAGGTGGCTGTAAGCGCAGGCATGATGCACTCTCTTTCACTGGTTCGAATCATGGCGTGGTTGATGCCGCTGATCTGTTCGCTGGCCCTCGCCACTGAACCTGTTTCGCTCACCTCTGCCGAGCTGCGTGCCGAGCAGGTGCGCCAGACAGTCCTCGATATTCTGAGCTATACCCGTTGGCCGACCGAGCCAGGCGAGCTGCGATTGTGTGTGGCGGCGCCGACGGAGTATGCAACCGCGCTTTTTTCCATCAAACAGCAGGCCAACGGCCGGCTGGTCAGCGTCCATCGCTACGATGTCGATGACGAGATGCTGGGGAAACGCTGCGACGTACTCTATCTGGGAGTCTTGTCCCCGGAGCTGCGTTTGCCGCTGTTCGAGCGGCTGCGTGGTCACGCTATCCTCAGCATCAGTGAGCAGAGCGCCGAATGTGTCGCCGATTCCGTGTTCTGTTTGCAAATTGGCAAGGAGCGGATCCGGTTTCGAGTCAATCTGGATGCCCTGGCCAGGAGTGGCGTGCGAGTGCATCCCGCAGTATTGAAGCTGGCCAAGGCGGATGAGGAGACACCATGATAGGGCTCTTTCGTCCCCCCTCTCAGCGGCTCACCTTGCGACAGAGTCTGGGGCGCACCCACCTGGTGACGTCCCTGACCGCAGTTTGCATGGCGGGGTTGCTGCTGACCGGCATCGCCTTGCTGGCCTTGCGTCTCTACGCGGATCACAATCTGGAGTTGGTAGCCCGCGCCATCAGTTATACCAGCGAGGCTGCGGTGGTATTTCGTGATGAAGAGGCCGCCAAGGAGGCGTTGCAAGCCATAGTCACCCATGAGGATGTGGCGCAGGCCAGCATCTATCTGCCCACGGGCCAGCCGCTGGCAAGCTGGAACCGGACCATGAGCACCCCCTGGTTTGGGCTGGAGCAGTATCTGGCCAGGCTCATACTGCCGGGCCCGGTTGATCAGCCCATGATGCGGGGCGGGGTGGAGATAGCCCGCATCCATCTGGTCGGCCACGGCCAGTATCTGCTGTTGTTCCTGTTGCAGACTTTGCTGGCCATGCTGGTCTGTCTCGTCCTCAGTGCACTGGGGGCGCTCTATGTGGCGCGCCGGATGCAAAATTCCCTCACAATGCCACTCAGGGAGCTGGCACAGGTGGCCCACAGTGTCAGCCGTCGGCGCATTCTGGCCATGCGGGTCCCCGAGGCGCATATCGCCGAGCTGCACGAGCTCGGCCAGGACTTCAACTCCCTGCTCGACGAGCTGGAAGCCTGGCAGGCTCATCAGCGGCGGGAGAACGCCAGCCTGCTGCACCGGGCGACCCACGATGCCTTGACCGGCCTGCCCAATCGCGCGCTTTTCGAGGCTCGTCTGGATCAAGCGGTCACCACGGGCCGGCTGCATGACGAGCGCTTCGCACTGCTCTACCTCGATTGTGATCGCTTCAAACAGATCAACGATACCCTGGGCCATGCCGCCGGCGATGACGTGCTGATCGCCCTGGCCAGACGAGTACAACATCAGCTCAGGCCGATGGATCTGGTATGCCGGCTGGGGGGGGACGAGTTTGCCATCCTGTTGACCCCGGTGCTGCAAGAGAGCGAGGCGCTGGATGTGGTATCCCGCATCCAACAGGCCATGGCCGACCCCGTGGTGCTGGAGGATGGTCGCCAGCTGGTGGCGGCCATCAGCATAGGCATGGCCCTCTATCCGGATCAGGGGTTGACAGCTGGCGAGCTGTTGCAGCAGGCCGACAACGCCATGTACCAATCCAAGCGGCTGCGTCGGGAGCTTGCACTCCATGACCAGCTGGAATTCGATGTTTCTGCAGAGGAAAAATAACAATGAAGATCCATGTCCTGATGAAAACCGCTCTGATCGGCCTGCTGTTGAGCGTGCTGGTGGGTTGCCAAAGCACCCCCCAAGGCCTGACGGCAGAGCAGATCGCCGTACTCAAGGAGCAGGGCTTTCGCCTGACCGACGAGGGGTGGACGCTGGACTTCTCCAACCGGGTGCTGTTTGCCAACAACGTGGAAGCCCTCACCCCCAAGACCCGTGTCCTGGTGGAAAAGCTGGGCAAGACCTTGCTGGGTGTCGGCCTGAACAAGGCTCGGGTAGACGGCCATACCGATTCCAACGGACCCGAGCTCTACAACGATCAGCTCTCACTGAAACGGGCGAAATCGGTGGCCGAGGTACTGGTGTCGGTCGGTATGCAGCCTGCCAATCTGGACATCCGTGGTCGTGGTGAGCGGGATCCGGTGGCAGACAACAAGACCGCTGCCGGACGGGCCGAGAACCGCCGCGTTGCCATCGTCATCAGCAACGAATAAGCCGGTTGTGTGGATAAAAAAAGAGCGCCTTATGGCGCTCTTTTTTGTGCTCTGGCTTTACTGCTCGAGCTTCTCGCGGTCGTGGTGACTGCGCAGGCGGATGTTGATCATCTCCACCGTCAGCGAGAAGGCCATGGCGAAGTAGATGTAACCCTTGGGAATGTGCAGATCCATCCCCTCGGCCATCAGCGCGAAGCCGACCAGGGTGAGGAAGGAGAGGGCCAGCATCTTGATGGTGGGGTGCTGATCGACAAAATCCCCGATGGCCTTGGCGGCGAACATCATGATGAAGACGGCGATCATGATGGCCAGCACCATGACGGGCACGTGATCTGCCATGCCCACGGCGGTAATGACCGAATCCAGGCTGAAGACGATGTCGAGGATGGCGATCTGGATCAGGGTGCTGACGAAGCCGGACGCAACCGCGATTGAGCCTTCTGGCTCCGCCGCGCCTTCCAGGGTGGCGTGGATCTCGTGGGCACTCTTGCCAATGAGGAACAGGCCCCCGAGAAGCAGGATCAGATCGCGACCCGAGATGGCCTCGCCCAGCACGGTGAACAGCGGCTCGGTCAGGCGCATAACCCAGGCGAGCGACAGCAGCAGCAGTATGCGGGTGCCCATGGCGAGGCCCAGACCCAGGATCCGCGCCTTCTGACGTTGCGCCTCCGGCAGGCGGGCGACCAGGATGGAGATAAAGATAATGTTGTCTATGCCCAGCACGATTTCGAGCAGGGTCAGGGTCGCGAGTGCAACCCAGGCAGAGGGATCAAGAACCCATTCCAGCATGATTGAACCTTGGTTAAAAAATTGAAGCAGCGCATTCTAGCAGGCGCAACATGGCTTGTCCCAGCGCCTTGAAAAGATAAAATGGCGGGCGATTTGAGGGAGAAATCTATGTTTCGTTTAGGACTCATCATTAACCCGGTTGCCGGCATTGGCGGCGCGGTCGGTCTCAAGGGCAGTGATGGCGTGGTGGCCAAGGCACTGGCGCTGGGCGCCGTGCCCAGAGCGCAGGAGCGGGCGCGGCAAGCCCTGCTGCCCCTGTGCGGTCTCGCCGACTCATTCGAGTTGATCACAGCCGCAGGCGAGATGGGTGCCGATCTTGCGGCGTCGCTCCAGCTGTCTTGTCGTATCGTCTATTGGCCCGCCGCCGACACCACCACGGCGGCTGATACCCGCACTGCCGCCGAGCTAATGCGCGAGGCAGGCATCGATCTGCTGCTGTTCGCCGGTGGCGATGGCACGGCGCGTGACATCTGCGCTGCCGTGGGAGAGTCGTGTCATGTACTCGGCATTCCGGCGGGCTGCAAAATTCACTCCGGCGTTTATGGGGTGACCCCGGCCGCCAGCGGTCGGGTGGTGGCGCGGATGATCGCTGGCGAATTGCTGAGCCTGGTGGATGCCGAGGTGATGGACATCGACGAGGAGGCGTTTCGCGCCGGCAAGGTGCGGGCTCGCCACTACGGCCAGTTGCTGGTGCCCGGCGATCTGCGCTACGTGCAGGCGGTCAAGCAGGGGGGACGGGAGTCCGAGGAGCTGGTGCTGGCGGATCTCGCCGCCGGTGTGGTCGAGCAGATGGAACCCGATACCCTCTACCTGATGGGGTCGGGCAGCACGGTCGCCGCCTGCATGGCAGAGCTGGGGCTGGAAAATACCCTGCTCGGTGTGGATCTGGTGGAAAATGGCCAGCTTATCGGGCAGGATCTGTCCGCCGCCGAGATCCTGACCCGGATCCGCGGTCGTCACTGCCGACTGATCATTACCCTGATCGGCGGACAGGGACATCTGTTCGGGCGCGGAAATCAGCAACTGAGTCCAGAGGTGATCCGGGCTGTCGGGCGGGGCCAGATCCAGGTCCTGGCCACCAAGGCCAAGTTGGCGGCCCTCGCGGGCAGGCCGCTGCTGGTGGACACCGACGACCCGGCACTGAACCGGTCGTTAAGTGGTTATCTGCGCATAACCACGGGATACAAGGATCAGGTCATCTACCCGGTGGCCAACCCGGAATAGGGCATCAAGGATGCGGCTGGCCTGGCGCCAGAGAGCCGTGATCAACCGGATAGCGGTTCCACTCCCCCGAATTATTTTGCCGGCAATTTTTTGCCAGCCACTCTGAAAATGAGGCTGCGTTACATGACGATTCATGATTTTGAGCACAAGTTGTTGGGACTGATAGACAGCATGGTGGCCACGGCGACCGAAGATGAGCTGTTTGCCGGGGGTTATCTGCGTGGCCACATCTCGCTGGCGGTGGCGCGAGCCGAGCTGGAGGGCAAGAACCTGGTGCGGGATGTGAAAAGCTATGTGCTGCGCAGTCTGAACGAAGCCATTCTGGAGGGTGAGCTCTCCGAAGAAGATGAGAAGCTGGTACAGGCAATGTGGATTCGTTTGCAGCAACAAGCAGAAGCTTGATCGGATACACATTTCAAACAGAAGTTTGAGTTTATCCTTCCCTGAGGTTAGTGAAACGTTAATAATAAGTTTCGCCTTTTGTTTCAGGGATTAAACTATGGCCTCCTCTTCACGTATTGCCAACAAACTGCCGCTCGAGATGCTCTATCACTGGGAGCGGCAGTGTCCTGACCGGGTTTACCTTCGTCAAACCATCAACCGCGAATACGTCGACTTTACCTGGGGTAAAGTGGCCGACGAGGCGCGCCGCATGGTGACGGCACTGCGTCATCTGGGGCTGGTTCCTGGTGACAAGGTGGCGTTGCTCTCCAAGAACTGCGCCCAGTGGTTCATTGCCGATCTGGCCATGCAGATGGGGCAGTATGTGAGCGTACCCATCTATCCGACCGCCAACGTCGACACCATCGAATATGTGCTGCGCCACAGCGAGGCCAAGGCGATCTTCGTGGGCAAGCTGGATGACTGGAAGAGCCAGGAGGCGGGTGTCCCCGCCGATCTGCTGCGTATCGCTTTTCCCTATGACAGCATGCCAGCCAGCCACCAGTGGGATGATCTGCTGGAAGCGCACGAGCCCATTCCTGACAGCCCGGTGCAGGCACCGGACTCCCTGCTGAGCCTGGTCTATACCTCCGGCAGCACAGGCAAGCCCAAGGGCGCCATGCTGAGTGTCGAACGTTACGCCTGGTCGTGCGAGAAGCTGGTGGAGGCGGTCGGGCTGTGTGACCAGGACCGTGGTTTCTCCTATCTGCCGCTCGCCCACATCACGGAACGCGTTTATGTCTATGGTGGCAGCCTCTATGGTCGCGCCGAAATTGCCTTCCCCGAGTCCCTCGATACCTTCATCGAGGACGTCAAGCGCTGCCGTCCCACCGTGTTTATCTCTGTGCCGCGGCTGTGGGCCATGTTCCGCATCAAGATCCACGAGAAGCTGCCCCAGAAGAAACTCGAGCTGCTGCTCAAGATCCCATTCGTTTCGGGCCTCATCAAGCGCAAGCTGCAAAAGGGACTGGGACTGGATCAGGCGCGGGTGCTGGGCTGCGGTTCGGCGCCGGTGTCACCAGCCCTGCTCGAGTGGTATCACAGCATCGGCATCGAGATCACCGAGGCCTGGGGGATGACCGAGAACCACGCATTCTCCACTCTCAACTATCCGTTCAGGGCCGACAAGATAGGCACAGTCGGCAAGGCGGGGCCCGGCGTCGAGATCCGCATCTCGGATGAGGGGGAGATCCTCTGCCGTTGCGACGGCATGATGCTGGGTTACTACAAGGATCCCGAACACACTGCCGAGGCCATCGACGGCGATGGCTGGCTCCACACCGGCGACATGGGCAAGCTGGACAGGGAAGGTTACCTTACCATCACCGGTCGGATGAAGGATGTGTTCAAGACCGCCAAGGGCAAGTACGTGGCACCCGTGCCCATCGAGGGGCTGCTGGGGCAGGAGCCCATCATAGAGCAGCTGTGCGTGATAGGTTACGGCATGCCCCAGCCGGTGGCGCTGGTACAGCTGGCCGAGAGCGCCATGAAGGGTAACCGGGACACCATCAACGCCCAGCTGGAGGCGGCGCGCAACCGGGTCAACGAGCAGCTGGAATCCCACGCCAGAATTCGCGGTATCCTGGTGGTGAAGAGCCCCTGGAACATAGAGAACGGCGTGCTCACCCCCACCATGAAGATCCGCCGCCACCTGCTGGAGCAGAAATACGCGGACATCGGTGAAGCCTGGTCCTCCTCCCAGAGCATCATCTGGGAGTCCTGACCCTCAGCGAGCAGCAGAAACAACAAGGGGAGCCAGTGGCTCCCCTTGTTGTTGGGCGTCTTTTACCTCAGACGGCCTGGTATTCCAGCTCGACCGAGCCCAGCGCCTTGAGGGTGGACTGGGCGGAGTCCCGCTGGCTGATCTGGCCGTGTTTGTTCTCCAGCAGCACGGCGCGGCGGATGGTGGCAAGATCTTCACCGTTGAGCACCGCATGGGCGCAGGCCATCTGCATCGGCGGCAGGCTGGGATTGAAGGCGGCGTTTTCGGCGTAGCGGCCACAAAAGAGGCGGCCATCGGCAAATTGCAGCGCCACGGCGGCGTAGCCCTGACTGTAGGGGGCGTAGCTTTGGCGGGCGGCGGCCAGCGCGGCTTGCCACAGCGGATCTTCGCTCTCAAGTTGCAGCTCGTCGTGGGCTTGCGGGCTCATCAGCGCGTCCGTGATGTCGAGATCCGCCGGCCCGAACGAGTGGGGCAGGAAAGATTGCAGGGCGCTCAAGTCATCGGGCAGAGAGACTTTCAGGATCTTGGCGGTGCTCAGCTCGTTCATGAACTGGCGGCAGTGGCCGCAGGGGGTGTAGTTGACAGTGATCTCGCTGATCCCGGTCTCGCCGCCCAGCCAGGCGTTGGAGATGGCAGACTGCTCGGCATGGACCGAGTGGAACAGCCCCTGGCCGGCGAACTCCATGTTGGCGCCGAAATACCAGGTGCCGCTCAGGCCGCAGGCGATGGCGCCGACAAAAAATTTGGAGATGGGAGCAACCGAGCAGGCGGCGGCCAGTGGCAGCAAGGCCAGGCGCAGGGCGCGATCATCGAGACCGGTGGCGGCTTTCAGGGTAGCAACCTGCTCCGGCGTGAAACGGGCATTGAAGCCGGTGCTATCCAGCATGGGCTGCACGGCGGCTTTGAGCGGGGCGGGCAGGGTATCGAGTGGCTTGGCAAAACGGGGATGCATAGTGTGTCCTCAAAGGCCAATTGGGGGGCCATTGTAGGGAGCAAGCTCGGCAAAATGTGTGAGCATGCTCACGCCCTGACGGGCAAAAGGAGAGGGATGGTAAAGGAAACGTTTGTCTTGCGCAAACTGTGCGTCAGCTCGCACTGTGGCGGGCCGCAAGGCCCGCACAACCGAAAATCGGTACGACTCAGCTCAACCAGTGGTAAATGGCAAACAGCAGGGGAGCCACGGCGGCGGTGAGGATGCCGCACACCACCATGGCGAGCGACGAGAAGGCCCCCTGGGTAATGCCCTTCTCGGCGGAGGTAGCGGTGCCGATGGCGTGGGCGCAGGCCCCCATGGCCAGCCCCTGGGCTTCGGGGTCGGTCACTCGCATCAGCGCGAGCAGCGGGTAGCCGATGAGTGCGCCAACAATACCAACGACCACCACCACGGCGGCGGCGATGGCCGGAATGCCACCGAGGGACTGGCTGACGCTCATGGCCAGCGGGGTGGTGATGGATTTAGTGGCCAAGGATGCCAGCAATGCTGGATCGGCGCCCATAAAATGACCGACAGCCAAGGTAGTGCAGACCGAGATCAAGACGGAGGCCAGAGTACAGATTAGGATGGGCTTGAGCTTGGCCTGGATCTGGCGGGCTTGCTGGTAGAGGGGCAGGGCCAGCGCCACCACGGCGGGTTCCAGCAGCGCCGTGATGGGGCGGGTACCGCTCTCGTACTGATCCAGCGGCAGATCGAGCCAGAGCAGCAGGCCTATGATGACGGCGGTGGGCACCAGCACGGGATTGATGATGGGCCACGGCAGGCGGCGATAGAGGGCTCGGGTGGCAAAATAGAGCGCCAGGGTAAGGGGGATGGCAAACCAGAAGATCATCTGTTCATCCTCTGGTAGAGCCGACCGACGGTGCCGAGGATCAGAACTATCCCCAGCACTATGCAGAGCATGATGAGGCCGAACGACTGGCGTAGCGGCTCGAGCCAGGCCACCAGCCCGACCGCCACCGGCACGAACAGAATACCCATGTGGCGCAGCAGCAAACCGGCACCTAGCTCGACCCAGTGCAGTTTCACCAGTTGCAGGGAGAGTAGCACGAACAGCAGCAGCATGCCGATGATGCTGCCGGGGAAGGCGAACGGCAGTATGGCTGCCAGGGTTTTGCCTGCCAGCAGGCAGGCGACTATGACCAGAAAGTCACGAAGGTACAGCAAGGCACGTTGCGCGATCACGTTAGCCCCAACTTGGTAACTGTGAATGAATGGGGCAGTTTACCAGAGCAGCAGGGTCGCGGCATTAAAACAACAACAGCTGAAACCGGTTAGTTCTCAGCTGATTATATTGAAAATTTTATGATAGATGCACTTTTCGAACGAACAGGCTCTGAACTGTTTTATGTTGTTTATGAATGACAAGGAGTAGCCATGACATCCCTTTTGTCCCGTGTGCGTCAACTGGCAGCCGATAGCTGTCTGCCCCCGGACTTGTTGCAAACCCGCCAGTGGGAGGGGCCAGTATGCCGGGTCAGGCTCGACAACACAGGCCCTGATGCCACGCCGGTCGGCCGCTGGATGCTGTTTGACGGCAAACTTGGCCTTCCGACCGATGCCCTTGTATATGGTGAAGGGTTTCAGATGCTGGCCCAGACCATGGGCAGCTGGCATACCCCGCAGCCGGTAGGCCGCTGCCCCGATGCCGGCGTCTATCGCATCAGCGATGATGACGGTTACCACACGGTTCACAACCTGCTGCTGGTGGAACATGACAAAGGCTGGCTGCTGCTCGCCTTCGCCAGCTGCCACCGTTTTGGCGGGGAGTTTCGCCTCTATCCCGATGGCCGTCTGCAGATCCTGATGAATTGCGAGGACCGCCCGTTGCCTGCCGGCCACCACTGGCAGAGCGAGGCACTTGTCTGCCTGGAGGGGGCGGATCGCGAAGCGCTGTTGGCCGAACTGGCACAGCGGATTGAGGCTGAGCATGGCTCACTGATCGGCCAGGTCGGCGAGCGTCCCAGTGGCTGGTGCTCCTGGTACCACTACTATGCGGACGTGAGCGCTGCCGACATTCGCGAGAATCTGGCGGTGCGGGCCGAGCACTTTCCGGCCCTGCGCTACGTGCAGATCGACGATGGATATCAGGCGAAGATGGGGGATTGGCTCACCCCTTCGCCCAAGTTCGAACAGGGCGTGGCGGCCCTGGCTGCGGAGATCCGCAGTGCCGGTTGCGAGCCTGCGCTCTGGGTTGCCCCCTTTATTGCCGAGCCCACCTCGCAGGTGTTTCAGGATCACCCGGACTGGTTCGTGAAGGGGGATGACGGCCTGCCGCTTCCCTCCGAGCGGGTCACTTATGGCGGCTGGCGTTGTACTCCCTGGTATGTGCTGGACGGTACCCACCCCGAGGTGCAGGCTCACCTCGCGCGGGTGTTTGGCACCCTGCGCGAGCAGTGGGGCATTCACTACTTCAAGCTGGATGCCAACTTCTGGGGCGCCATTCACGGCGGCCGCTTCCATGATCCTTCCGCCACCCGGGTCGAGGCCTATCGGCGCGGCATGGCGGCCATCTTGCGCGGGGCTGGCGAGGGCGCCTTCCTGCTCGGCTGCAACGCCCCCATCTGGCCGAGCCTCGGGCTGGTGCACGGCATGCGGGTGAGCGATGACGTGGAGCGCAATGGCCACCGTTTTCGCCAGATTGCCCGCGAGGCTTTTTGCCGCGCCTGGCAAAACGAGCGGCTGTGGGCGCTGGATCCTGACTGCATCTGCCTGCGGGATCTGCCGAGTCAGCAGGCCAGCCCTGCCGAGTACCGTTTCCATCTGGCGGCGCTGGTGGCGAGCGGTGGCATGATGCTGGCCGGAGACCGGTTGCAGGATCTTGATGCAGCACAGGCGGCGCAGCTGCACAAATTGCTGGCTCTGTGCGCGGCCCGTGCTCCGGCCGCCCGCTTTGAGTCAATGGAGTTTGTCAGTGGTGAAGTGAGTCTGCCACAAGGAGGCTCCCTGCTCTGCCTCTTCAATTGGGAGGGACAACCCCAGGAGTTTTTGCTGCCGGAAGGGGGATGGGATTTCTGGGATGAGGGGGCAGTCGGCACCGCGATCACTCTGCAAGCGGGCGAGGGGCGGGTGATCCGCTACCGTTGATCACACTGGCAATAATAATTCAGGCTCCCATGGGAGCCTGAATTATTGGTAAAGGGTCAATATGTCGGAGTTTGGAGTCAATAACGCCACTCGAGGCCGATGGCGTAATTGGCTGCGCCATAGCCCGGGATCTCGTTGCTGGAGAGCAATGCCTTGAAGGCGAGCTGCGGACTGAGCGGTATGCCGAGCCCCATGCCGATGGCGACCTCGTCATTGGTGTTGCCCATCATGTCGGCCCGGATCATGCGATAGAGCGACATGTCCTGGCTCATGTGCACATAGCTCTGGGAGGCGCGGTTGTAGAGTTGGCCAAACACCTCCAGCTGGAAACCAGCCTGGGGGGTGATGGCCAGCGGTACGCCGACGAAGTTGTATAGATCGGAACGGTTGAAATAGCTGTTGGTGATCTGGGGAGTGAAGTCGGTCTGCTGATAGAGCTGGCTGAAGTTGCTTTCGATCAGCTGATAAGTCTGCTGCGGCAATTGCAGCAAATAGTCGGGGACATCAAAACGAACGCCCGCCATGCCGGCCGAAGGCAGCAGGGAGCAGACGAGCAAACCGAAACCGGATAATCCTGAGCGCATCAGATGAGGCATCCCCAAGGGTCGATAGCCAAAGGCCGTTAATGCAATGTTAGCGCACAAATAATTGAAACTTCGGGAGTCTTTGCTCCCCTTCCCATTATGTCTTGGGCGAGGGGAGCGTACAGTCATTTAACCGTGAGGTGAGTCACATCTCACAGATCTTCGAGGTAGTGATAGAGGCTCTTGAGGATGGCAAAGTTCCGATCGTTCCCCTGATTCTGTTCGGCCAACGCTTCGAGGCGCGGCACATAGTCGGGTAGACGGCGGCTGAAGTAGTCGCTGCAGTGCAGGCGCCAGCGCTTCTGCTCCGCTTCGCTCAAGGTGTGCGGCCAGTTGCGGGCGCGGTAGCGGAACAGCATCTCGGGCAGCCGTGAGTCGGTAAAGGCAAATTCCCGCTCGCCCAGCAGATCCGCCGGGGTGGCACGTACCAGATCCATGGTGGCCTTGTCGCCGTGGCCGAAGAAGCCGGCGTAGAGCTGGGTATCCGGATCCGAGTCGTTGTTGCCCGCGAACTCCTGATTGAACACCTCCACCAGTTTTTCCCGTACTTCGGGATGAGCCCGCAGCAGATCCAGGCTCTTGCGGCACTGCTCCCGGTCGATGCCAAGCTGGTCGGCACGCTCGGAGGTCAAGGTGGCCGCCGGCGCCAGCACCGGGCACTTGTTGATGTGCACCAGTTTCACCGGAATGGCCGCCAGATCCCCCAGCTCGTCCTTGCGGGTATAGAGTCGTTCGCGGATCTCGTCGCTGGTGAGCTCGATGAGCGGGGTTGGGTCGCGGGTCAGATCCACCATGATCACCGCGTTCTGGTTGCTGGGATGCCAGGCGAGCGGCGACACCCAGCTGACGCACCCCTGCCAGGGGGAGAACATGCCGGAGACATGGGTCAGCGGCTTCATGGTCACCACGTCGATGAGCGCCTTCACCTTGTTCTTGTTGCGAAGGTCAAACAGATACCCGAACAGCTTGGGCTGGGCCTTTTTCACCAGCTTGGCCATCTCTATGGTGGCCAGCACGTCGGAGAGCGCATCGTGGGCATTGGCGTGGGCTACGCCGTTGGCCACCGTCAGCTTCTCCAGCCTGAAACTCGGCTTGCCCTCTTCGTCAAATGCCCACTCGATCCCCTCCGGGCGCAGGGCATAGCAGGCCCGCAGCATGTCGAGTATGTCCCAGCGGGAGTTGCCGTTCTGCCAGCTGTAGGCGTAGGGGTCGTAGAAATTGCGATAGAGGGTGTAGCGGGTCACCTCGTCATCGAAGCGGATGCTGTTGTAGCCCAGCACGCAGGTATTTGGGGTGGCAAACTGCTCGTGGATCTGGGCAATGAAATCCGCCTCGCACAGCCCGTCCTTCATCGCCTTTTGTGGCGTGATACCGGTGATGAGGCAGGCCTCCGGCTCTGGCAGATAGTCCGCTGGCGGCTTGCAATAGATGACCAGCGGCTCACCGATGAGGTTGAAATCCGCATCGGTACGAATACCGGCGAACTGCGCCGGCCTGTCCTTCGCCGGGCTGATGCCGAAGGTCTCGTAATCGTGGAAGTAGAAGGTGGGCGCTGTGCCGGATTGTGCTGTTTTGCTCATAAGTTCCGAGATGGGTGTCCGATGCGGTGGTGCCACGCACCTGAGTGGGCGGTGCCATGCACCACAATTGCCTGCATGGTAAACCATAGCGCAGACAGAACGAAGGGCAGGCAGCCCGGCTGCCGGTTTATTGAACATTCAAGGGCGCCGGATCAAGGGGCCGAGCATGATCGCGGATTGCACACTCAGGTGACTCATCGGGATGCCCCCAGCGCCACCGGCATCAGGGTATGCAGGTCCAGCAGGGTGAAGAAGCCGCCTTCGTCGGGATACCAGCCGCCGGTGTCTATGTAGTAGACGTTGCCAAGGCGGGCCGGGAGGCCCACCGGGGTGTGCCCCACCACCAGGGCGACGAGATCCTCGACACCGCTCTCGTCCAGCCGCTCTATGCGGCGCCTTGACCAGAGGCAGACGCTCTTGATGGCCCTAAGCCTCCCGACGCTCACCCCCGCATCCAGTGTGTCCAGCAGCCCCTGCCAGGAGGAGAAGGGGCAATCGGCGTGGAGCAGCCCGACCGGGCCGGCCGGAGTGGCCACTTCGATGGCGATAGGCAGGGTGCGGTAGTGGGCGGCGAACGCCGCCTGCTCGCCTGGAGTCAGTTGCTGAAACCAGCCGCCGCCGTTCTGGATCCAGTTCTCCCGATCGCAGCTCTCGTAACGGCAGACGTAGTCGTCGTGATTGCCGCAGACAGGGTGGAACCAGGGCCTGGCCAGCCATTCGAGCACAGCGGTGCAATCGGGGCCGCGATCCGTCAAGTCCCCCACGGAGAAGAGGCGATCCCGAGCGGGGTCGAATCCCGCCTGGTTCAGGGTCTGCTCCAGCCGCGAAAAGTAGCCGTGGATATCGCCGACGGCGAGATTCCGCCCCAGAGGATTGCGGGAGAAGCGTCTGATCAGCGGGGACGGGTTCATGGCTAGCCTCCTTGCCTGGTCGGTACGCGGCAACGGCGGTTGCGCGATGACGCGTTCATGACCCATGGATAGTTGCAGCATGGCACGCTCTGCCGCAGCCTTGAAGAGGCAAACGCCTGCGTGCCTGAGTGCGCCGCATCACCGGGATAAAAAATGCCAGTCGGTGTCGACTGGCATGCAAGGTATGGCCTGACGGATGCTCGTCGTCGGGATCAGAGCAGGTCTTCGAGCTGGTACTTCTTGAGCAGGGTGTCGAAGGTGCCGTCGGCCTTGACACTCTCGATGGCGGCATCGAACCGGCTCTTGAGCTTGTCATCGTTTTTGCGCAGGGCCACCGCCACCCCTTCACCCAGCGTCTTGTCCTGGGTGCCGTTGAACTGGGGGCCGACGAAGGCGAACTGTTTGCCCATCTCCTTGTCGAGGAAGCCGACCTTCAACTGCACCATGTTGCCGAAGGTGTAGTCGGCGCGGCTGGACTGCAGATCCAGCATGGGGGACTGGGCGTTGACGTAGCGCTTGATCTTGGCCACGTCACCGTAGCGAGCGGTGATGAAGTTGTCCTGAGGGGTGCCCTCCTGCACCGCTATCACCTTGCCCTTGAAGTGCTCAGGGGTGTCGGCAAAGCCGGCCGCCTTGTCGCTGCGCCCCACGAAGCGGTTCTGCATCATATAGTAAACCTGGCTGAAGGCGACCTTCTGGCGTCGCTCGTCCGTAATGTTCATGGAGGACATGATGGCGTCGTACTTGCGCACCTGCAGGCCGGGGAGCAGAGCATCCCAGGGTTGGTTGATCACCTCGCACTCGGTCTTCATGGCCGCGCACAGGGCATAGGCGAGATCGACCTCGAAACCGCCGAGCTTGCCGCTGCTGTCGACCATCTCGAACGGGGGATAGGTGGCGTCGGTGGCGATCACCAGAGGTTTGGCGGCCGCCTGGCCGGCGGTGGCCAGGGCCACCAGCATCATCAGTGTATTGAGTTTCATGGTCAGTCCCTTGCAGTTGTACGTCTGTGGCGTCATGCCGATGGTCTTGAATGTACCGGCCTTAGGGGCCGACGGCTATCTTGCGATGGGTGAGGGCCGGTAGCTGGCTGCGCACCCTGCGCTGGGCCGCCAGATCCAGGGTGGCGATGGCCAGCCCCTGACCCTCCTCTACCTGGGCCAGCACCCGGCCCCAAGGATCGATGATCATGCTGTGGCCGAAGGTGCGGCGTCCACCCGGGTGTGTTCCCCCCTGAGCCGATGCCAGCACGAAGGCGAGGTTTTCCACCGCCCTTGCTCGCAGCAGCAGATCCCAGTGCGCGAGCCCGGTGGTGTGGGTGAAGGCCGCGGGCAGGGCGATAAAGTCGGGGGCAGGATCCTGGCGAAACAGCTCGGGGAAGCGCAGGTCGTAGCAGATCCCGAAACGCAGCAGGCCCCAGGGCAGGGGATGGCTCACCACCTCCCGGCCCGGGCTCATGGTCGCGGCCTCGTCATACTGCTCCTGGTCGGTACAAAAGCCGAACAGATGCAACTTGTCATAACGGCTCGCGAGCTGCCCTTGCGGGTCGATGAGCAGGCTGCTGTTGTGCATCTTGCCGGGCTCATCGCTTTCAAGGGGCAGGGTGCCTGCCAGCAGCCAGATCCCGAGCTTCCGGGCCAGCCCCTGCGCCCAGGCCAGCAGGGGATGATCGTCCACGGGGGCGGCCAGGGAGACCCGCGCTCGCTCATCTTCGGGCATCAGGTAGAAATATTCGGGCAGCAGGACCAGCTCGGCCCCCTCGGCGGCCGCCTGGTGCAGCAGGGCCTCGGCCTGGGTCAGGTTGTGGTCGAGATCATCCCCGGAGACCATCTGCAGAACGGCAACGCGCAGTGAATCCATATTGCCTCCTAGACGCCGCACAGGCGCTCGGCGCCCGCCAGTAGGGTGTCGTCATCCTTGGAGAAGGAGAGACGGATGACCCGCTGATCCGTGCCGTCGTGATAGAAGGCGGAGACGGGTATGGTGGCGACCCCGTGATCGCGGATCAGCCGCTGCACGAAGAGGCTGTCCGGCTCGTCGCTGATCCGCTCGTAGCTCGCCAGCATGAAGAAGCTGCCCGCGGAGGGGAGCAGGGTCAGGCGGGAGTCCGCCAGGGCCGAGGTCAGCAGGTCGCGCTTGCGCTGGTAGAAGGCCGCCAGCCCCTGATAGTGGGCCGGTTGCTGCAACAGGTGGGCGAAGCCGTACTGCATGGGGGTGTCGGCGGCGAACATGGCGAACTGGTGCACCTTGCGGATCTCCTCCATCAGGGGGCGGGGAGCCACGCAGTAACCCACCCGCCAGCCGGTGACGTGGAAGGTCTTGCCGAAGGAGAAGACGGCGACGGAGCGCTCCACCAGCTCCGGATAGCGGATCACGCTCTGGTGCAGGGCGCCGTCGAACACCACGTGCTCGTACACCTCGTCCGAGAGGATGAGAATGTCGGTGCCGCGCACCAGGCGGGCGAGGTGCTCCTGATCCCCCGCCTGCCAGACGATGCCGGTGGGGTTGTGGGGGGTGTTGAGCACTATCATGCGGGTGCGCGGTGTGATGCTGGCGGCCACCTCATCCCAGGGGATGGCGAAGCTTGGCGCCTTGAGGGCGATCACCACAGGGGTGGCCCCCTGCAGCTGGATCATGGGGCGGTAGCTGTCGAACGCTGGCTCGAACATGATCACCTCGTCCCCCGGGTGCACCAGGGCCGTGATGGCGCAGAACAGGGCTTCGCTGGCGCTGGCGGTGATGGTGACTTCCTCGCCGGCGTCATAGTGGTGGCCATAGTTGGCCGCTATCTTGGCTGTGAGCTGCTCGCGCAGGGCGGGTAGCCCCGTCATGGGGGCATACTGGTTCTCCCCGGCCAGCATGGCTTCGTGTGTCACTCGGATGAGCTCGGGATCGCAGGGGAAGCTCGGTGCCCCCTGGGAGAGGTTGATGCTGGGATGGCGGTCGGCCAGATCCCCGATCACGCTGAAGATGGTGGTACCCACCTGGGGCAGTTTGCTGACAATGCGGGGGGAGGACATAGCGCCATCACTTGAGAGTGTGTGAAAGATGTCCCTTTTTAGCCTCGCGGACCCTTGCCGGACAACGGATTATTCGGCATGTTACGCATGAGTTTTTCTCAAGCATGGAGCCTTGAATGTTGACCAGCCAGCCCCGTAGCCAGTTACCCCTGTATGGCTTGCAGGTTTTCGAGTGTTCTGCCCGCCATCTGAGTTTCACCCTGGCCGCCGACGAGCTGTGCGTGAGCCAGGGGGCGGTGAGCAAGCAGATTGCCCAGCTGGAGGCCCGTCTCGGTCATCTGCTGTTCGTGCGCGGTACCCGCTGCCTCACCTTGACCCCGGCAGCCGAGCGGCTGCTGCCTTTCATCAGTGAGGGGCTGGCCCGCATGGGGGAGGGGCTCTGTGCCCTGCAAACCCTGCCCCATGAGCAGGCCATCAGCATCAAGGTGCCCTCCTGCGCCAGTCGCTGGCTGCTGCGACGGTTGCAGGACTTCGAGGGGGAGGCGGTGGAGGTGCGCGGCAGTCACAGCCACGGCATCGATTTCTCCCGCGAGCCCTTCGATCTCGCTATCGTCTATCAATCCTGTCAGGCCAGATACTCCCACAGCCAGCCGCTGTTTCGGGAGCGCTTGACCCCGGTCTGTGCCCCCGCCTTTGCCGCCAAGCACCGTCTATTCGAGCGCGATTTGAGCGAGCTGCCCCGACTGCCCCTGCTCCATGCCAGCACGGATCGGCGGGACTGGCGCAACTGGTTTGCGGCCTTCCTCGATACTCCCTGGCAACCTCAGGGCGGCCAGCTGTTCGATACCCTGGACCTGGCGATGAATGCGGCTCTGCAGGGCTTTGGCCTCTCCCTCGGGGACCCGACCATAGTGGCCGAGGAGCTGGAGAGCGGCGCCCTGGTCGCCCCCTTTGCCCCCGTGTTGGAGACGGACCACGAATACGCCCTGCTCGCCCGACCCGACAGCCAGCGCCAGGGGGTGGCTCGCACCTGTCACTGGTTGCTGGAGAGCCGCGACCATTCCTGATCGCCGTCAGCGCCTCGTCTGGCGGGGTGACATCTGTGCGCGCAATCAAAGAAACAGCCCCGCTGGCGGGGCTGTTGTCATGCTGGTGGCCGCTGGCCGATTAAGGCGTTAGCGGCAGATCTTGTAGTAGACCTCGTTCCACTGCAGGGCCTGCTTGAGCTCGGGAATGCGGGTGTGCTCGTCGATCACCACTAACTCTATGCCCATGAGATCGGCGAAGGTGCGCAGCTGCTCGATATCCACCGACTGGGTGAACACAGAGTGGTGAGCGGCCCCGGCCAGGATCCAGGCCTCGGCGCTGGTCTGCAGGTCCGGCATGGGCTGCCACAGGGCGCTGGCCACCGGCAGTTTGGGCATGGCTTCTGGCAAGTCCACCACTTCCAGCTGATTGACCACCAGCCGGAAGCGGTTGCCCAGATCGATCAGGCTGGCGTTGACCGCCTTGCCGGCGGGGGCTGCAAACAGCAGGCGGGCCGGGTCGGCCTTCTTGCCTATGCCCAGATGCTGGGCATCCAGCACGGGTTTATCGGCGGCGATGGAGGGACACACCTCCAGCATGTGGGCCCCCAGCACCAGGTTGTTGCCCGCCTCCAGGTGGTAGGTGTAGTCCTCCATGAAGGAGGTGCCGCCCGCAAGACCGGCCCCCATCACCTTGAGGGTGCGCAGCAGGGCCGCTGTCTTCCAGTCCCCTTCCGCGCCGAAACCGAAGCCTTGCTGCATCAGGCGCTGACAGGCGAGCCCCGGCAGCTGGTGCAGGCCATGGAGATCCTCGAAGGTGGTGGTAAAGGCGCCAAAGCCGCCGTCGGTGAGGAATTTCTTCATCCCCAGCTCCTGGCGCGCCGCCTCATAGAGGGAGGTGCGCAGCACCCCGCCCGCCAGCACCGCCTCGGTCAGGGTGTAGGTCGCCTCAAATTCGGCCAGCAGTGCCTCGATATCGCTTGCGGGCACGGCGTCGATGACCTTCACCAGATCGCCGACCGGGTGGTAGTTCACCTGATAGCCGAACTGGATCTGGGCCTCAATCTTGTCGCCCTCGGTGACCGCCACGTTGCGCATGTTGTCGCCGAAGCGGGCGATCTTCAGATGGCGGCTGTCGTGAATGGCGGCGGCGACGCGCATCCAGTTGCCCAGCTTGCGGTGAGCCTCCTCATCCTGCCAGTGACCGACCACCACGGTGCGCGGCAGCCGCAGGCGAGCCCCCATGAAACCGAACTCACGGCCGCCATGGGCGGTCTGGTTCAGGTTCATGAAGTCCATGTCGATCTCGCTCCACGGCAGATCCCGGTTGAACTGGGTGTGGAATTGCAGCAGGGGTTTTTGCAACTGGCTGAGGGCCGGGATCCACATCTTGGCGGGGGAGAAGGTGTGCATCCACACCATGAGCCCGATGCAGCGCTCATCGTGATTGGCATCCCGGGCCACCGCGCTTATCTCGTCGAGGGTGGTGCCGGTGGGCTTGAGCACTATCTTGACCGGCAGACCGGCGCGCTCGTTGAGCTGGCTGGTGATGGTGTGGGCGTGATCGGCCACCTGCTTCAGGGTGGTGGCGCCATACAGGTGCTGGCTGCCGACCAGAAACCACACTTCCAGCTGTTTCATGAATTCCATCTTGGTGTCCTCTGTTTATGCTTTTGTCTGGCCGTAATAGGCGTGCTTGCCGTGTTTGCGCTGGTAGTGTTTCTCCAGCAGGTAATCGGGCAGGGCGTTGGCCTGCGGGTTTATCTGGCCGGTGAGCCAAGCCATGTGCGCCACCTCTTCCAGCACCACGGCGTTGTGCACAGCATCATCGGCATCCTTGCCCCAGCTGAAGGGGCCGTGGTTGGCCACCAGCACCCCCGGCATGGTGAGAATGGGTGTCTGTTTGAGGGTCTCGACGATGAGATGACCGGTCAGCCCCTCGTAATCTTCCTCGACCTCACCCGGGGTGAGCAGGCGTGAGCAGGGGATCTCGCCGTGGAAGTAGTCGGCCTGGGTGGTGCCGAAAATGGGGATGGGGCGGCCCGCCTGGGCCCAGGCGGTGGCGTGGGTGGAGTGGGTATGTACCACGCCGCCAAGCTCCGGATAGGTGCGATAGAGCACCAAATGGGTGGCGGTGTCGGAGGAGGGGCGCAGGGCCCCCTCCAGCTGTTTGCCCGCCAGATCCAGCACCACCATGTCCTCGACCCGCATCCGCTCGTAACTGACGCCGCTTGGTTTTATCACCACCAGATTGCGCTCTCTGTCGATGCCGCTCACGTTGCCCCAGGTGAAGGTCACCAGGCCGTGGCGCGGCAGATCCAGGTTGGCGGCGAGCACCTGCTCCTTGAGGGTGTAGAGGTTCATGCAGTTATCCCCCGGTTGTAGAGGGGTTCTGCAGCGGCGCCCCAGGCGAGGTAGCACTGGTAGAGGCGCTCATACTCGGCGACCCGCTCGGGGTGTGGCTGGTGGGTGCGTTCCACGGCGCTCGCCATGTGGCGCTGGGCCTCGGCCACATCACCATGGATCCCGGCCGCCACGGCGGCAAAGATGGCCGCGCCGAGAGCGCAGCACTGATCCGAGGCCACCACCTGGATGGGGCGATTCATCACGTCGGCACAGGTCTGCATCACAGTGGCCGACTTGCGGGCGATGCCGCCCAGGGCGATCACCTGCTCCACCGGCACCTGCTGACGGGTCATGCACTCCATGATGCTGCGGGCCCCGAAGGCGGTGGAGGCCACCAGGGCGCCGAACAAGTCGGGCGCATCGGTGCCAAGGTTGAGCCCGGTGACGGTGCCTTGCAGGCGCTGGTTGGCGTAAGGGGTGCGCCGGCCGTTGAACCAGTCGAGCACCACCGGCAGGTGGGCCAGATCGCGCTGCTGCTCCCAGGCGGCGGCGAGGCTTGGCAGCAGCTCCCGCTTGTGGGCTTCGATGGCGGTGCGCAGCTCGGGGTATTGGGCGGCGAGGCTGTCCAGCGGCCAACTGAGTTGGCGCTGATACCAGGCATAGATGTCGCCGAACGCCGATTGCCCTGCCTCCAGCCCCACCATGCCCGGCACCACGCTGCCGTCCACCTGGCCGCAGATCCCGGCAATGGCCCGATCGCCTATGGTGGCCTCGTCGGCGATCAGGATGTCGCAGGTGGAGGTGCCGATCACCTTGACCAGCGCATTGTTGCCGGCCCCGGCCCCGACCGCCCCCATGTGGCAGTCAAAGGCGCCGCCGGCGATCACCACCTCGCAGGAGAGGTGCAGCCGCTCGGCCCACTCGGGGGTCAGGGTGCCGACTGGCAGATCGGCGGTCCAGCTGTCGGTAAAGAGGGGAGTGTCGAGATCCTGGGTCAACAGCGGATCCAGCGCGTTGAGAAACTCGGCAGGGGGCAGGCCGCCCCAGCTCGGGTGCCAGAGAGACTTGTGGCCGGCGGAGCAGCGTCCGCGTTTGATGTCGGCCGGGGCCTGGGTGCCGCTCAGGATGGCGGGCACCCAGTCACACAGCTCGACCCAGTTGCAGGCGGCGGCGCGCACTGCCGCATCGGCTCGGGAGACGTGCAGGATCTTGGCCCAGAACCACTCGGAGGAGTAGACCCCGCCGATGTAGCGGCTGTAGTCGAGGAACTGGCCGCCGTGGCACAGCGCCGTGATGGCCTCCGCCTCTTCGATGGCGGTGTGATCCTTCCACAGCACGAACATGGCGTTGGGGTTGTCGGCAAACTCCGGGCGCAGGGCCAGCACACGCCCGTCTCTGTCGATGGGGGCCGGCGTCGAGCCTGTGCTATCCACCCCGATGCCACGCACGGCGGCGCGCTGGGTAGGAGTGAGCTGACTCACCACCTGCACCACCGCCAGCTCCATGGATTCCAGATAGTCGAGGGGGTGGTGGCGGAACTGGTTGGTGACCGGCTGGCAATAGTGGCCTGCCTGCCAGCGTGGGTAATAGACGACATGGGTCGCGAGTTCAGCGCCGTCGTGGCAGCGCACGGCGAGTGCCCTGACCGAATCGCTGCCGAAGTCGAGTCCGATGGTGATCTGCTCGGACCTGGGGTGCTCAGACATAGGTGCTCCTGACCATCAATGAGGGGTAACTGGGGAGGAACCATAGGAGATGGCGCGGACGGGCGGTTAGCCATTGGCTGCTGGAAATATGGATTTAAACGCTGTCAGCGCAAGAGGGTGACGGCTGTCCAGGATCCCGAATATGACTTTTTTGCTGAAAACATAGACAAAATAGCTGCAATTTCATGGCGTGATCCTGCTCTCCATTTTTTGTTGTGAAAACGATTACAACTTGGTTCGCTCAACTAGCAACAACAATAACGTCATGTTTGGACATGTTTTTATGTGGCAGCTTGAGGAATGGACCCGATGGCCGCGCTTCATGGATACATGGATTGATAGAACACCTGGAGACACTCGCATGAACAAAATCGTTAAAAGCATGATCGCAATGGGATTTGCCCTTGGTATGGCAAATTCTGCTTTCTCGGCCGAGGCGCTGAAGCTGGGTTATCTGGTCAAACAGCCGGAGGAGCCCTGGTTCCAGACCGAATGGAACTTCGCCGACAAGGCGGGCAAGGATCTCGGTTTCGAGGTGATCAAGATCGCCGTCCCCGATGGCGAGAAGACCCTCAATGCCATCGACAGCCTGGCAGCCAACGGCGCCAAGGGCTTCGTTATCTGTACCCCTGACCCCAAGCTCGGGGCTGCCATCATGGCCAAGGCCAACAGCATGGATCTGAAGGTCATCACGGTGGACGACCAGTTCGTCAACGCCAAGGGCCAGCCCATGGAGCAGGTGCCGCTGGTGATGATGGCTGCCACCAAGATTGGCGAGCGCCAGGGTCAGGAGCTCTACAAGGAGATGCAAAAACGCCAGTGGGACGTGAAAGCGACCGGGGTACTCGCCATCACCGCTGACGAGCTGGATACCGCCCGTCGCCGGGTCGAGGGCTCCTTGAGCGCGCTCAAGGCCGCCGGTTTCCCCGATGCCCAGATCTACCGCTCACCGACCAAGGCCAACGATATTCCAGGGGCGCTGGATGCCGCCAACTCCATGCTGGTGCAGCACCCCGAGGTGAAGAACTGGCTCATCGTCGGCATGAATGACAACACGGTGCTGGGCGGCGTACGTGCCACTGAAGGGCAGGGCTTCAAGGCTGCGAACGTCATCGGTATCGGCATCAATGGGGTGGATGCGGTGAACGAGCTCTCCAAGTCCAGCGCCACCGGTTTCCTCGGTTCTCTGCTGCCGAGCCCCGACGTGCACGGTTACAAGAGCATCCAGATGCTGCATGACTGGGTCGTCAACGGCGCAGAGCCGGCCAAGTTCACCGAAGTGACAGACGTGGTGCTCATCACCCGCGACAACTTCAAGGTCGAGTTGCAGAAGAAAGGTCTGTGACAGGCGCCGTCCAACCCCTGACATCGATACCGGCATGGCGCAGTGGCGTCATGCCGGTTGGCTGGAGTGAACACATGAATCAAGTTCCTTATCTGGAGTTTTGCGGCATCAGCAAGGAGTTTCCTGGCGTCAAGGCGCTGCAGAATGTCTCCTTCTCCTGCCAGCAGGGCTCGGTGCACGCGCTGATGGGGGAGAACGGTGCAGGCAAATCCACTCTGCTCAAGATCCTGAGCGGCTTTCAGGCCCCCACCACAGGGGTGGTGAAGCTGGCCGGTCAGGAGCGGGTATTTCAGAGCACGGTCGATGCGCTGGAGAGCGGGATCGCCATCATCTATCAGGAGTTGCATCTGGTGCCCGAGATGACCATCGCCGAGAACATCTATCTCGGCCAGCTGCCGACCCGGCGCGGGGTCATCGATCGGGAGAAACTCTATCAGGATGCGGCCAGGCAGCTGGCGCGCCTCGGCATGGACGTCTCCCCCGAGACGCCGCTCAAGTACCTGTCGCTGGGCCAGTGGCAGATGGTGGAGATCGCCAAGGCGCTGACCCGGGATGCCAGCGTCATCGCCTTCGACGAGCCGACCAGCAGCCTCTCATCCCGCGAGATTGAGCAGCTGTTTCGGGTCATCCGTCAGCTGCGCGACGAGGGCAAGGTCATTCTCTACGTCTCCCACCGGATGGACGAGATCTTCGCCCTGTGCGACGCCATCACGGTGTTCAAGGACGGCCAGTTCGTGCGCACCTTCGCCTCCATGGCCGAGGTAGACCGGGATCTGCTGGTCAAGACCATGGTGGGACGCGAGCTGACCGATATCTATGGCTACAGCCCAAGGCCGCTTGGCGAGGCGGGCCTCAAGGTGGAGCACCTGATGGGGCCTGGGCTCAAGGCGCCGGTGTCGTTCGAGGTTAAACGCGGGGAGATCCTCGGTATCTTCGGGTTGGTGGGGGCCGGGCGCAGCGAGCTGATGAAGCTCATCTTCGGCGCCGACAAGATGCACAGCGGCGAGATAGCGGTATTTGGCAAGCCGGTGGTCATCGGCAGCCCCATCGACGCCATTCGCAGCGGCATCATGCTCTGTACCGAAGACCGCAAGGCGCTCGGCATCATCCCCATCCACTCGGTGCAGGAGAACATCAACATCAGCGCCCGCCGCCACAAGGCGTGGGGGGGCTTCTGGATCAACCAGAAATGGGAAGACGAGAACGCGAGGCTCAGGATCCGCGACATGCGGGTCAAGACCCCGTCTCCCCATCAAGCCATCATGAACCTCTCCGGCGGCAACCAGCAGAAGGCCATTCTGGGCCGCTGGCTCTCCGAAGACATGAAGGTGATCTTGCTCGACGAGCCGACCCGCGGCATCGACGTCGGGGCAAAAAACGAGATTTACAACGTGATTTACGATCTGGCCAAGGTGGGTATCGCCGTGGTGGTGGTCTCGAGCGAGCTGCCGGAAGTGCTGGGCATCGCGGATCGGATCATGGTCATGCGGGAGGGGGAGATCGCCGGCGAGCTCTCCCACCATGAGGCCGACGAGGTCAAGGCGCTCAATCTGGCCATGCCGGCCCGTTAATCCCCCGTGACTGCAACGCGATAGCACCCGGAAACTTCAGGAGAAATACCATGACAACAACTACCTCTGTCGGTCAGGCCGCGACCGTCTCTGCGACGAGCGGCTCCAGAGTGCAACTGGCCCGGATCTGGGATCAATACGGCATGCTGGTGATCTTCGCCATCCTGTTCCTGCTGGCCTGCGTGCTGGTGCCCAACTTCGCCAGCCTGATCAACATGCGCGGGCTCGGGCTGGCCGTCTCCATGTCGGGCATGGTGGCCTGCGGCATGCTGTTCTGCCTCGCCTCCGGCGAGTTCGACATGTCGGTCGGCTCAGTGGTGGCCTGCTCGGGCGTCGCCTGTGCGGTGGGCATCAACGCCACCGAGAGCATCACGGTCGGCATCCTGGCCGGCATGTCGGTGGGGGTGCTGTTTGGCCTCATCAACGGCATAGTGGTGGCCAAATTCAAGATCAACGCCCTGATCACCACCCTGGCCACCATGCAGATGGCGCGGGGGGTAGGCTACATCATCTCGGACGGCAAGGCGGTCGGCATAGTGGAAGAGGGCTTCTTCGAACTCGGCAACTCAGCCCTGCTTGGGATCCCGACGCCGGTCTGGTTGACGGCGCTCTGCTTCGTGCTGTTTGGGCTGCTGCTCAACAAGACTACCTTCGGTCGCAACACCCTGGCCATGGGGGGCAACGAGGAGGCCGCGCGCCTGGCCGGAGTCAACGTGGTGCGCACCAAGATCATCATCTTCACCATGACCGGGCTGATTGCCTCCATCGCGGGCATCATACTCGCGTCGCGCATGACCTCGGGCCAGCCCATGACCTCCATCGGCTTCGAGCTGGTGGTCATCTCCGCCTGCGTGCTGGGGGGCGTCTCCATGAAGGGGGGGATTGGCAAGATCTCCTACATCATCGCCGGTGTGCTGATCCTGGGGCTGATGGAGAACGCCATGAACTTGCTCAACATCTCCCCCTTCGCCCAGTACGTGGTGCGTGGCCTGATCCTGCTCGCCGCCGTGCTGTTCGACCGCTACAAGCAGGTACGCAAGGCGCGCGTTTGACCTCCCTCCAACCGATGCAGGCCCGCAGAACGCGGGCCTGCTTGCCGGTAACCCCATGACGCAAGGCCCATGCCATTGTGAGCCAGTTCAACAATTTCACACGACGCTGACCGCCAGATAGCGCGTTCCCAAGGTGAGTCTTTACAATGGCCCAAGCCGATTTTTTTACCCAAGCGCTGTTTTCCGCCATGTCCTCGATGCAAAAAGAGAAACCGAAACAACTCAACCCCCTGTTGCCGGGCTATGCCTTCGACGTCTTCCTGGTCTCGGGCATGACCCCCATAGAGCAGGGGAGTGCACTCGACTTCATCATCGACCGCCCCCTGGGCATGAAGGGCTTTATCGTCAATCTGACCATCAGGGGCAAGGGGCAGATCTTTCAGGGGGATCAGGCCTTCACCGTGGAGCCCGGTGACCTGCTGCTGTTCCCGCCGGCGGCCGTGCACTATTACGGCCGGGCGCCGGATGCACGGGAGTGGTATCACCGCTGGGTCTATTTCCGGCCGCGGGCCTATTGGGCCGACTGGCTCAAGTGGCCGCAGGTGACGGAGCGGGTGGGACGTCTGCAACTGGCGGACAACCAGTTGCTCGCCGAATTTGACGCCCTGTTCCTCGATATCGAAGAGACCCATCAGCAGCTCAGACCCATGTCGGAACAGCTGGCCATGAACCTGCTGGAGCGGCTGCTCATTCGCTGCTACGAGGCCTCATCCCTCAGTGCCTACCCCACCATCGACCACAGGGTTCACCAGGCGTGCCAGATCTTAAGTGAATCGCTCTGCGCCGAGATCTCGGTGGAGGCGCTGGCGGAGCAGGTGTTCTTGTCCCCCTCACGGCTGGCGCACCTGTTTCGCGAGCAGGTGGGGGTGAGCATAGTGCGCTGGCGCGAGGATCAACGGATCATGCGAGCCAAGCTGCTGCTGCAGACCACTCCCATGTCGGTGGCCACCATAGGTCAGCAGGTGGGATATGACGATCAGCTCTACTTCTCGCGGGTGTTTCGAAAGCGGGTGGGGGTCAGTCCCACCGAATACCGCAAATGCGCCACCCCGCTGTGACGACCTTTGCTTGATGGTGCTGACCGTTTCGCCTCATGAACTACAGCCGCATAACGGTGCGGCCGTCGGGGGATGAGGTGGTGCTTCCCGTTCCGTCACTCCTCATCAATGGCGGCGAAGCGCTTCACCAGATAGTCGATCAGCGCCCGCACCGAGGGGAGCAGGCCGCGCCGGGAGGGGAAGACGGCGTGGATGATCTCGGGCCTTGGCTCCCATTCGGGCACCACTTGCACCAGCTCACCGGCGGCCAGCTGTTCCCGCACCATCAATAGCGGCAACTGGGCCACGCCGACCCCGGCCAGGGCGGCGCTGCGCAGTGCCACCATGTCTGTGGTCACGAAACGGGGCTGGTGGACGATACTGGCATGGGCATCATCCGGCCCGAACAGCGACCAGTGATGGCTCTGCTGCAAGGTGCCCAACCGCATGCTGGGCCAGCCGTTCAGCTCGGAAGGGGTGGCGGGAAACCCATGTTGTGCTATGAGTGCCGGGCTCGCCACCAAGCACTGCCTGCGATCCGCCAGCACCCTTATCACCAGCTCGCTGTCTTGCAGCGGCGGCGGCCTGACCCGGATCGCCACATCCACCCCTTCTGCGATGAGATCCACCCGCCGGTTTGTTCCCTCCAGCTGCACGCTGACCTGCGGATGGTGCGCCATGAAATCCGCCAGCATGGGGCCGACATGGGTGTGCAGCAAGGCGATGGGGCAGCTCAGGCGGATCAGGCCGCAGGGCTCGGCGCGGGTCACCTCGATGGCGGTTTGCGCTGCCTCGGCTTCCACCAGCATCGCCTTGCAGTGCTCGTAATAGGTGCGGCCCAGCTCGGTCACAGCGAATTGGCGAGTCGAGCGCTGGATCAGGCGCACGCCGAGCCGCTCTTCGAGCAGTGCTATGCGGCGGCTGAGCCGGGATTTCGGCATACCGATGGCCCGTCCGGCGGGGGCAAAGCCGCCGTGATCCACCGCCTGGACGAAGTAGTAGAGGTCGTTCAGATCCTGCATAGGGTGCTCTCATCGTTCCAAAAATAGGACGCTGATGCCCAATTTAGCAGTCTATCCACCTGTTCGTCTCGAAACTATGCTGTCTCCAGTGTTCAATTCCACCGGATATGTCAGGAGCGACAGATGAAAAAGATCCTCGGCGTCTACAGCGCCCCCCGTCCTCACTGGGTAGGCGACGGCTTTCCCGTACGCTCCCTCTTTTCGTACAGCAGCCACGGCAAGCAGCTGAGTCCCTTCCTGCTGCTCGACTATGCCGGCCCGGCCAATTTCACGCCGACCAGCCAGCCGCGCGGCGTGGGTCAGCATCCCCATCGCGGCTTCGAGACGGTGACCATCGTCTACAAGGGCGAAGTGGCGCACCGGGATTCGACCGGTCAGGGCGGCGTGATTGGCCCCGGCGATGTGCAGTGGATGACCGCCGGTGCCGGCATCCTGCACGAGGAGTTTCACGCACCGGCCTTCAGCGAGTCGGGCGGTGAGCTCGAGATGGTGCAGCTGTGGGTGAACCTGCCCAGCTGGCACAAAATGACGCCGCCCGGCTATCAGGCCATCTTCGATCGCGACATTCCAACGGTGACACTGGCCAGCGGCGCGGGCTTGGTACGGGTCATCGCCGGGGAGTTTGAGGGGCACAGCGGCCCGGCTCGTACCTTCAGTCCGCTGTATGTCTGGGATCTGCGGCTGGTGCAGGGTAGCGTCAGCACACTCGAGTTGCCCGAAGGCTGGACCGGCGCGCTTGTCGTGTTGAAGGGGACTGTGCAGGTCAACGGCAGTGCCATCGCCCGGGAGGCGCAGATGGTGGTGCTGGACAGGGCCGGACGGCAGGTCATGATCGAGGCAAACAGCGAGGCCGTGGTGCTGCTGCTCAGCGGTGAGCCCATCGAGGAGCCCATAGTGGGTCACGGTCCCTTCGTGATGAACAGCCATGAGGAGATAGTGCAGGCCATCGATGACTTCAACAGCGGCAGATTTGGCCTGATGCCGGAGTGATCAATTAACAAGGCCCTCGCATGAGGGCCTTGTTTTTATTGCGCCATGGGTCAGCGCTGGCGAGCCTTGAATCTGGGGTTGCTCTTGCAGATAACGAACAGCTTGCCGCGGCGGCGGACAATCTGGCAATCCGGGTGGCGCGACTTGGCTGATTTCAGGGAGGAGAGCACTTTCATGACTTGTCTTTTCCTTTGTTGAAGAATTGGCCAAAACGCTGGCCGAAGCGGGCGACCTGACCTTCCTTGCTGACCTGCTTCTGCTTGCCGGTGTAGAAGGGGTGTGATGCGCTGGAGACATCCAGGGTCACATAGGGATAGGTGTTACCGTCTTCCCACAATTTGGTGCGATCTGTCTTGAGGGTGGAGCCCACCAGAAAATAGGTATTGGCGGTCAGGTCGTGGAACAGCACCTGGCGGTACTCGGGGTGTATGTCGGGACGCATGATACTCGCTCGATGAATTGATATGTTATCTTATAACAATTAAATCATGCTCCTGTTGAGAATGAATATCAACAAATTTTTGGAATGACACTGAGGGTCCGGGCTGGCATAGAGGCAAAACCGGCTGGCATGCACTGCCGGGGAGCGGGGAAACCCGGTTATCTGCCGTGTCGCTGCGACTTTGATTGAAGGCCTGTCTGGGGAAGCAGATAATGCCCCCTTTACTTTTGATTTTTACTGTATAAAAATACAGGTATAAATCATGGAGACTTATCCTATGCGTCTGGAAATCATCATCGACAAGAAACATCAGATCCCTACCACCACCATGGAGGCGCTGCGTCAGGAGTTGCTCAAGCAGTTGGGCGAGAAATTCCCCGACCTGCATGTGCGGGTCGCGCCGGGCGGCGCCATGGCGATGACGGTCAGCCGTGCCAGCAAGGAAGACAAGGAGCTGGCAGAGGCCATGGTGCAGGAGGTGTGGGAGAACGCCGACAGCTGGATGCCGGAAAACGCCGCCTCCTGAGGCTCTCTGGCAGCCGCGTGAGTCGTGTATGGCAGGTGCCAGCAAGACTCAATCCGGATCAAAAAAAACGCAGCCATGAGCTGCGTTTTTCGTTTCTGACTACTCGGGGATTGGCCTGTTCATGCGTGCAGGAAGGGGGGAGTCTGCGCCTTACAACCCAGCCCAGCGTTTGAGGCTGTTGACCTGCACTCGCTGATCGGCCTGGGCGATGTCGCCATTGGCGCGCAGCGCCTTGATGGCCTCGGGCAGGGCGGCGCGCACCTCGGTGGCCGTCATGCCGGCATGCAGGTCGGGGTGATAGGCGAGCTTGAGCAGCACATAGTCGAGCCCGGTCGGGAAGCTGTCGATGCTGTTGTCGTTGAAGATGGAGGGAAATACCTTGTCCGAGTCGTTGGGGAGGCCCATCACCTGAGTGAGCTCCTCCACCACGCAATCGAGAAAACGCCCCTTGGCCCGGCTGTAATCCACCGGAATGATGATGGTGGCGCGGGCTATCTCATGGCGGGCATTGGTGGCGAAATTGGCCATGCACAGCCCCTCCTTGAGCGCCGTCTTGATGGAGGCATCCTGGCCCATGGTCCGGCTGGCCCAGCTCGCCATCTGCGAGCGCTGGGTCATGATCAGGGTGATGTTGGCTTTGTCGTTCACCAGCGAGATGGGACGACCCATGATGCTGGCCAGATGCTGGCTCTGGATCTTGACCACCTCGGCCTGCAGCGGCTTGTCGCCAAATTCGTTGATGAGTTTGAGACGAATGGGTTGCTGCCAGCGGGAGAAGCGTACTCCCTGCTCGTGGCCATATTCCCGTTTCATGGCGATTTCGAAGAAGCTCTGTGTCAGATAAGCATCGCTCTGCCAGCGTTCGGTGGCGAGCAGGGGAAGCGGCGGAAGCAGCATCACCAGGCCCCACACACCCATCAAGCAGCCCTTGAATGTGCGAACAGGGGGCGACAGCGGATGGCGCAATGGGCCCATGTTTCCTCCTTGAAACGGCAATCGATCAGCGCGCGGCGCGCTCAAGATCGCGCCAGGTGAGCCAGAGCCTGAGATCAAACTCCAGTTGATGATAGTCTGGCTCCATGTGCTGACAGAGCTGGTAGAAGGCCTTGTTGTGATCCTTCTCCTTCAGGTGGGCCAGCTCGTGCACCACTATCATCTTCAGGAAGGCGGGGTGAGCCTCCTTGAACAGGGCGGCGATGCGGATCTCGTTCTTGGCCTTGAGCTTGTTGCCCTGCACCCGACTGACATAGGTGTGCAGGCCGAGGGCATCCTTGATCACGTTGATCTTGCCATCGAAGATCACCTTGGACAGCGGCGCCGAGCTTTTCAGATAGCGGTTCTTCAACTCCATGGTGTAACCCAGCAGCGCCTTGTCACTCTGGATCAGGTGGCTGTCCGGGTAGCGTTTTTCCAGCATGTCGCCCAGCTTGCCGGCCGCGATCAGCTGTTGTACCTGGGCCTTGAGCGGGTCCGGGTAGCCCCCGAGATAGGTCAGTTCCACCATGGTTTGTCACTCGTCACATCCAAAAAGAGCGCCATTGTAGTCATCCCGCGTCGGCTTGGGTAGGGCTTGCTCCCTTCCCGGTGGTGTTCGTCCAAGCAAAAGGGCCGTCATTGCTCACAATGACGGCCCTTGCTGGCAATGGTGCGGGATCAGCGCCTGCGATAGAGACCCGGGTCAACCTCTTCATACTGGCTCACCAGATATTGATAGAAGGCGAGGCTGGAAGGGGAGCTCGGTTTTTTCAGCTCGTCGGCAATTCGCTCCGGCTTGGCGATGATGAACTTGGGGCTCTGGCGCTTGATGTCGGCCAGCACACGTTCACGCACGTCGTAGGGCGGATTGACGTTGGCAAAGAAGAGGTAGGCGGAGGCCGGCTGGCGATCGGTCCACAGATAATATTGCGGCTGTATGCCATCGACCCAAATCTTGTCGGTCGGGCCGGTTTCGGCCTTGATCCGATCGACCCGCACCTGGGCCGGCGGGTTGAACGGCCTGCCCTTCAGGCTGCCTTCCCAGGCGTTGTTGAGCAGCAGGGCCAGCATGGCCAGCGAGGCGAGCCAGGGGGTGGCACTGCGTACATCCCAAGCGCGCCACAGGGGTACCAGGATCAGCACTGGCAGGGCCCACAGCAGGCTGTTGCCGAGCACTTCCCGTACCCGCTCCAGCGACCACTCCTTGGTGCTCCAGCCGTAACCGAGCTGTTGGGCCAGCAGCCAGCTGGCGGTCAGCACCACCAGCGAGATGCAGAGCAGGCCGAGGCCATCGGCCTGCTGTTCGCTGCGATCCAGCAGGCAGGCGAGTGGCAGCAGGGCCAGCGGCAGATAGAGCACGTCGTAGTGATCGAACACATGACCGGAGACGGAGTTGGCGATCAGGGTAAACACCACGCCAAACAGGGTGGCGCACAGGGCGGGCAGATACCACTCTTGCCGCCGGCCCATCATCAGTATGATGAAGGCGGGCAGCAGCATGATGAGGCCGGTGCGCAGCAGGCCGACACTGCCCACATCCGGCGAGAAGCCGTTGCCGTAACTGCCCTCGAAGAAGATGTCGAAGGCGTAATACTTGAATTCGGCCAGCAGGTTGTAGTGCTGGAAGTAGGCGAACAGGGGGCCGCCTATCAGGGCCAGTCCCAGCAGGCTGGAGAAGAGCAGAGCGAAGGCGCAGCGCCACTGTTCGCGCAGGCACCAGTGGCAGAACAGCACCAGATACCAGGCGCCCCAGAAGGCGCCGTTGTTGGTGCGCATCCAGGCCACGATGGCGAAGGTCAGCGCCGCCACTAGGGCCGGTCCCCAACTGAATCGCTTGTCCAGCAGCATGGTGATGAAGGCCCATTGGGCGAGGAGGGCCAGATGGAAGGTCCAGTCCTCGGTCATGTTGCCGTAGTAATAACGGGTGCTGTAGAGCGCCAGTACCGCCAGCATGGTGCCGAGGCGGGCGCGCAGCGAGAGGCCGAGCTGGCCGAATGCCTGCCAGCTGGCCAGCAGACCGAGCCAGCAGAGCGCCCACTCCAGCAGCCAGATCCCGAAGAAGCCGGCCAGGTTGTAACCGAGTGCATCGAGGGCAAATATCATGGGGCCCTTGATGTCGATCATGTCCCGGTAAAGCACGCCCCCCTCACTCCACATCTTGCCCATGACAGCGAACAATGATGCATCGAAGCCGGGGGCCATGCCATGAAACAGCGGGTTGCGCAGGCAAAACAGCAAGGCCAGCAGACCGGTGAGCAGGATCACCAGTGGCCTAAGGCCCGGATTGACACGAGGAGGAGTAAAACGGATGACATGATTCATGGGTGACCTGTTCCTGCTGGGAAGTCTGAAAGCGGGCCTATCTTGCCGAGCCTGACTGCGCTATGCAATGGGCGAGGGAGATGAGCTGGAAATAATTTGCAAAAGTGCCGCCTTCTGGCAAGAAAAGCGGCACTTTTTATGACAAACGCGGCAGAAGCGGTGGCCTGAGTCCCCCAAGGGTCACGACACGATGCCAGGGCCCTGATACGCCAGCAGCGGCGGCATGACACTCAGCTCGGGCAGATAGCGGGCCCAGCGGATGAAAGCATCGGCCAGCGTGATGCCGAGCTCCTGATTGTGCTGGGTCAGGGTGCGGGCCAGCGCCGTGTAGCCCTCCTTGCCGGAGGCGGTATAGGCGCTTGATACCCCCCGATAGATGGCATCTGCCTCGACCGGCTGCCACTGACCTGGGCTTGCCTCCCACTCCAGCCGGGTGATCCTGGCCCCCTTGGGCTTGTCTGCCTGGTAGCTGAAACGAACCCCGGCAGTATAAGGGAAGCTGCCGCTGCCATTGCCCGTCACGCCGTTGTTGGTGGCGTTGTCGATGGCTCCTTCCAGTGCTTCTGCCAGTTCATGGCCGTGCACCCGATAGAGGGTGAGCGGAATGGCGAACGGCAGCAGGCGACCGGCGATGTCCGCCTCGCTCAAGGGGCCGGGTTCGAGGGAGCAGCGCACCCCCCCCGCGTTGTGCAGGGCGAAATCCACCTGACCGACCTGCTCGCGGGCGCCGGTCAGCATGGCGTGGGCTACCAGGGGGGCAACCTGGCTGCCGGCGAGCAAATTGGCATCGGGCAGGCGCTGATGGTGCAGCGGCCCGGCGAGCCGGGTCACGATGCGCTGGGTCATTGTCTCGAGCTCGGGCCGGTAGCGCTTGGCCAGATGCAGCTCAAGTGCGGGAGCCGGCTCGCAGAAGTGCAGTCCGGCGGGCGGCTCAGAGTCAAACGGCCAGGGTTGCCAAGGCAACCACTCCAGCTGGCCCTGGCTGCGCCGCACCCGGCCGCCTGCGTCAAATTCCAGCTCGCATACCCCGAGGCAGAGGGCGCTGTGGGCCGCGTGCAATATGGCGACGTCGTTTACCATCAGCGGATAGCTGCCGTCGCTCTCGAGCCCGAGCGGAGCCAGATCCCCCAGCTGACTGTGGGTGTGGCCGCCTATGATGAGGCTGAGTTCGGGAAAGCGGGCCGCCAGACGCTTGTCCTGCTCCAGTCCCAGGTGGCTCAGCAAGATGATGTGGTGGATGCCTTCGGCCTTGATGTCGCTGATCGCGGCGACCAGCGTCTCCTCGATGCCGTGAAAATGGGTACAGGCGTCCGGGTTGGCGATGGCGGCCATCTGCGGCAGCGTGATGCCGAGCAGGGCGAAGGGTACTCCGTTTATGATGCGCTTGTGCCAAGGGCGGCTGGCATCATGCAGCATGGGCAGACCCCTCAGTCGCAACGGGGTATCGGCCGGTTCCTGACTGCTGTCCAGATTGGCTGCCAGCACTGGGAAGTCGAGCTGGCGCAAAAACTCCACCAGAGGACCGTTGCCCAGATCGAACTCGTGATTGCCGATCACCATGGCATCCGGTTGCAGCAGGCTCAGCAGATCGGCGTTGGCTCGCCCCTTGAAACGGTTGAAATAGAGCGAGCCCTGGAAGGTGTCGCCGCCGTGCAGGAACAGGCAGGTCTGACCCGCCGCGTCAGCCTGCTGACGCAGGGCGGTGAGCCGGGAAAGGATGCGGGCATAGCCGCCACACTGGGTGCGCCACTCGGACTCGCCAACGGGGGAGAAGCGCATGGGCGCGCCATCGAAATGGGAGTGGCAGTCACTGAAATGGGCAAGTTGAACCGTAATACTCATTTCGGTCCTCCTTAGAGAAAAAAAGAGCCCAGAGTCTACTCCAAGCTCGGGGGAAGATACCAGCCCGGCAGGACGCCGGGCTGGTGAGGAAAGCGCCAAATCAGGCGGGGGCCCGGGTCAGGCTCCCCCGCAGGTTCAGGTCGAATGTCAGGCGGGGACCATGATCTGGGTGGCGAGGATCACCACTACCAGGCCGACGGCAACCGGCACCGAGGTGCGCTTGACCACCTCGAACGGGGAGAGATTGCCCATGCCCGCACAGGCGACCACCACGCCGGAAACCGGGGATATGGTACGACCCAGGTTGGAGGCCTGCAGCATGGGGATGACCAGATAGGCGGGATTGACGCCGAGGCTGGTGGCCAGATGCGGGATCAGCTCCACGAAGGCGTAGAAGGGGGCGTTGCCGGAACCCGTGGTAAAGGCGGCCAGGGTGGTGATGACCACCAGTACCAGCATGATGACGATGCCGCCGGTGCCAAAGCTCTGTGCCAGATCCAGGAGGTTGGCGATGAAGCCGAGCCCCATCAGACCCTGGGCAAACACACCGGCACCCACCAGCAGCATGACCACGCCGGCAAAGGCGTCAGCCATGCTACGCCAGCACACCTGCAGACCGTCGAGCAACGCCTTGCCATCGCGCTTGCGCAGCAGTTCCAGCAGGGCAGCCAGCACCAGACAGATGACGATGATGGTCACTATGTCGAGCTTGGGACCCAGTTTTCCGTCAAACAGCAGCACGCCTATGATGGGGGTGAACGGCAGTATGGCGTAGAAGCCGGGGGCGTCCGTGATGAGATCGCTCGGGGCGACAGGCTCGTTGTGCTCGCCCGATTTCTGATCCAGATAGCGCTGCCAGAAGAAGTGGGTCACCGCCATGGCGGCGATGGCCACCAGCGAGATGGGCAGGGTCAGCTTGAAGGCAAAGTCGAGCAGCTCCATGTTGGCGGCCTGGGCGGCCATCACCACATCCCCGGAGGTGGGCGCCAGAATGATGGCTGCCGGGGAGGCGCACACCGCCGCCGCCGCGCCACGGGAGATGCCCATGTTGACCATCAGCGGGAACAGGGTGGCCATCAGCAGCACGCCGAGGCCGGTTGCCGAACTCACCGCCAGCGACATGGCGCAGGCCACCAGATAGGCGGCGACCAGCAGTATGTAGGGGGACTTGATGATGCCGAGCGGCTTGCTGGCCAGCTTCACCAGTATGGTGTTGGCGCCAATGTGGCTCATGTAACCGGCGAAGCCGCACAGCACCATGATCAGCATGCCAAGGCCACCACCACGATCCACCAGCAGGAAGCGCACATATTCAAAGACGTCGGTGGCCACATGACCGGTGGAGGTGACGCTGGCAGGCAGTACGGCTTTGCCCATCAGGGCGGTAATGGTCAGCAGCAGCAGACCGCCACTGAGCAGCACCCCGGTGGCCGAGTAGCCCTTGAAGATGTAGCGACCCACGGCCAGAGTGACCAGGGTGCCAATAAGGAGTTCCATCATAGAGTGAGTTCCTGAGTACGAAATGAGGGTGGATACATTTTTGGCGTCAACTTGGGGGTTAATCTGGCCAATGACGAACTGTATCAACATAAAACTCGGCGATTATTATCCAATAAGGATTAAGCCACCATGATGTCCATCATCACTTGTGATCTTGCTTGCAAATCAATGAAGGCGCGGGGTTGCGACTTGTCAACCTGACACTTAGGCTTTGTGACGGGAGTAGGTGACAGTCGCGGGGATCGCGGTTAATCTCCTGCTTCGAGTATTAATACGTTGATTATTAATTAAAATAACACCCCGGTCATCAACGAGGTCAAGGCAGCAGAAATGGGAATGGTCAGCAAAGTTTTCATGGTGGCAGCCTTGCTGTATGCCGCCACGGCAGGGGCCGAAAGTTCCCGTTATACCGGTATCAAGGTCGAGCCTGACATCAAGGTCGACTTTCAGTTTTACCGGGTTTTTGGCGCGGATGTCGCCAGCGTAGCCCGCCAGATAGTAAAACAGGGAAAGGCCCAGGCCAGAGGCCATATCGGCATGGCCAGCTACCAACTTTCCTGGCAGTTGCAGACCCGCCCCGAGGCCGATCGCTGTGCGCTGGAGCAGGTCAGGGTCACCACCCGGATCAAGGTGATGGTGCCAAACTGGATGGACAAAGCCAAAGCCACCGCCGCCGAGCGTCAGAAGTGGGACAAGCTGGTGGCCGCCATGTTCGATTACGAGAGCCGCCACAAGGACATCTTGCTGGAGAGCGTCAGCCAGCTTGGCATCCAGTTGGCACAACTGCCGGTGGAGCGCAATTGCGCCGCCCTGCAATATCAAGCCTGGCAACAGGGGCAGGGGGTGCTGGCCAGCTCGCGCGATCGTTTCGCCCGGTTGCAGCAGCAGACGGATCACGGTCGCAAACTGGGGCTGATCTGGCCCAAGGGCATCTAGCACGTCGGCCAGCATTGCCAGAGATAAAAACGGGCTCCCGATGGGGAGCCCGTTTTTATTAGAGTGGCGTCGCCAACCGGGCTGGCGGTCAGTTGAGGGGTTTGCCCTTGAGCAACTTGCGCACCCAGTAGCGCGCCGGATGGAGCGCTTCCAGCAGATCGACGGGCAGAGGCAGGGGATCGCCACAAATTTCGCTGGCCAGCAGCTCGCCGCAGAGCGGCGCCGAGCAAAGGCCCCGCGAGCCCAGCGCCCCCAGCACATACAGACCGGGATGCAGCGGCAGCGGCGCTGCGTTTTGTTGATCACGCTGAAGCTGGGCGTAGTGATCCGTCAGGCTTGCCAATCTGGCGATTGGCCCCACCACCGGCAGATGATCCCGGCTGGCACAGCGCACGCCCACCCGCGCCTCATTGCCACTGATATCGACTTCGGCTGGCCAGGTCTGCTGCGGCAGGCAGGCTTGCAGCCGCGCCTGGTTCTGAGCCTGCTCTTCGGCACTGAATGCGAGGGTGCTCTGGTTGCGGCCATAGCTGGCCCCGATGCAGTGCTGGCCGTGGTGGGCCGGGGTGAGGTAGCCATCGTAACAGAGCACCGTCTTGAGCTGGCTCAGGGGGGTGGTGGTTGGTACATGGCTCACCTGGCCGCGCACCGGATAGAGCGGCAGCTCGGCAAAGGGGATCAGGGCGGGCAGCTGGTGACCGGCGGCCACCACCAGGGTGGGTGCCTGCCACTGACGGCCCGTGTCGCTCTCCACCCGCCAGCCATCCGCTCGCTCATCAATGGTCGTGATGGGGGCGCCGTATTCGACCTGCAGCAGGCCGCTGGCCTGCGCCTCCTTGATGGCCGCGCGGGTGAAATCGGCCGGACAGAGCCAGCCTCCCAGCGGATAACTGACCCCTGCATGACCCGAGGGCAGACCGCATTCGCGTTTGGCTTCTGTGATCGAAAGAGCGTGCATCAGCTCGGGCGGGAAGGCGCCCTGATTCATCTTGATGAGCTTGGCGGTGGATTTGTCGTCATAGCCAAGCTGTACCACACCGCACAACTCAAAGGCGATGGGATGGTGCTCGGCCAGCGCCAGCAACCGCTGGCGCGCATAGCCAAAGGCCAGTGAATAGAAGCGCGACAGCGCATCGTGCTCGCCATTGAGCAAAGGATAGAGCGCGCCCTGCCGGTTGCCGGAGGCGCCGGTGGCAAGCTCGCGGCCTTCGCACAGCAGGGTCACCTTGCGACCGCGCTCCACCAGCGAGAGCGCCGTCATGGCCGAGGCGATGCCACCGCCGATGATCAGTACCTCGCCGATCCGTCCGTTTGGTCTTGCATACCAAGGGACTATGGTGCGTTGCGGTGTCTTGTCTCTCCGCTCACCCACCAGCATGGCCCACTTGCTGCCATGGCCCTTGACTTTCTTCATGGCAAATCCGGCTGCCATCAGGCCACGGCGAACAAAGCCGGCGCAGGTAAAGGTGGATATGGTTGCGGTGGGGCGAGCAAGGCGGGCGAGGCCGTCGAACAAGTCTTGCGTCCACATCTCGGGATTTTTTGCCGGTGCGAATCCATCCAGATACCAGGTATCCACCAGTCCTTGCTCCCCATGAGGCACCTGCGGCAACATATCCTTGATGTCGCCAAACCAGAGATCGAGCCGGATACGGCCCTTGGCAAACAGCAGGCGATGGCATCCCGGGATCGGCAGCGGCCACTGGGCGATGAGATCCTCACTCAAGGAAGCAAGCTCGGGCCAGGCTGCCAGCGCCTTGCTCAGATCGCGCTGGGTGAGGGGGTATTTCTCGAAGCTGATGAAGTGCAGATGGGCGTCGTTGCCGGTTTGGGGCGCCTGTTCCAGGAAGGCGGCCATTGTCGCCAGAAAGTTAAGGCCTGTGCCGAAACCTGTTTCACCTATCACGAAACTGTCACTATCGTGGTGCGAAAATCGCGCTGGCAACCGATTTTGCTGCAAAAAGACGTAGCGGGTTTCACTTAGACCGTTATCATTGGAAAAGTACACATCCCCGAACTCACTGGAGACTGGAGTTCCCGCTTCATTCCAGTCCAATCGGGCATGATGTAAGGATGTTTGACTCACGTTTTCCTCTGCTCGCGTCATAAGAACGCGGGCATTCTACGTGAAAGCAGACCAGTTTGGCAGCCGAAAGCGGGTAGACTTGGCGCCAGTTTTTCCAGACGAGATGAATTAATGAGAAGAGCAGTGATCACCGGTATCGGCGTCATCTCCAGTATCGGCAACAACAAGGAAGAAGTGCTGGCCTCCCTGAAAGCAGGTAAATCCGGCATCACCTATTCCGAGCAGTTCGAGCAGCACAATCTGCGAAGCCGTGTCTGGGGTAACATCAAACTCGAGCCGTCTGAACTGATCGACCGTAAAGTCATGCGTTTCATGGGTGACGCTGCGGCCTATGCCTATCTCTCCATGCAACAGGCCATCGATGATGCCGGTCTGCAGGAAGATCAGGTCTCCAACGAGCGTACCGGCCTGGTGGTCGGTTCCGGTGGTGCCTCCGGCAAGAACACCTCAGAGTCCTGCGATATTGCCCGCGAAAAAGGCGTCAAGCGGGTGGGCCCCTACATGGTGCCGCGCACCATGTCTTCCACCACCTCCGCTTGCCTGGCCACACCGTTCAAGATCAAGGGTGTCAACTACTCCATCAGCTCCGCCTGCGCCACCTCTGCTCACTGCATCGGTCACGCCATGGAGCTGATCCAGCTGGGCAAGCAGGATGTGGTCTTCGCCGGTGGCGGTGAAGAGCTGGACTGGTCCTCCACCATACAGTTCGACGCCATGGGCGCCCTGTCCACCAAGTACAACGATACCCCGGAAAAAGCGTCCCGTACCTATGACGCAGACCGCGATGGTTTCGTCATCTCCGGTGGTGGTGGCATTCTGGTGATCGAAGAGCTGGAACATGCGCTGGCTCGTGGTGCTCACATCTATGCCGAGCTGACCGGTTACGGAGCCACCTCCGATGGCTACGACATGGTCGCCCCGAGCGGTGAAGGCGCCGTGCGTTGTATGAAGATGGCGATGCAGGGTGTTGGCAAGGTGGATTACATCAACACTCATGGCACCTCTACCCCAGTTGGTGACACCAAGGAGCTGGAAGCCATCCAGACCCTGTTTGGCACCAAGGGTCCCAAGATCTCCGCCACCAAGGCGATGACTGGCCATGCACTGGGCGCCGCCGGCGTGCACGAGGCCGTCTACTCCCTGCTGATGATGGAGCATGGTTTTATCGCCCCCAGCATCAACATCGAGACTCTGGATGAGAAGGCCGAAGGTTTGCCCATCGTACGCGAGTACGAAGAGGCGGATCTCAATACCGTCATGTCCAACAGCTTCGGCTTTGGCGGTACCAACGCATCCCTGGTATTCAGCAAGTTCAAGGCTTGATGAGTCGATGATGTGAAAAAAGGCGCCGCAAGGCGCCTTTTTTATTGGCAATCGGGCACCCCTCAGGCGGGGTCGGTCAAGGGCAGCCGCATATAGACGGCGCCCTCGCCGTACTCGTCCAACGATTTGGGGGTGTTGGCGGGCACAAAGCCCTGCTTGCGCCAGAAGGCCGGCGCATCCTGTACCGCCACCAGACCGGCATGCGTGTAGCCCTCATCGTTGGCAAAGGCGAGGGCGGTCTCCAGCAGCCGCTGGTCAATGCCCTTGCCGCGCGCCTGCGCTGATACAGCCAGATCGTGCAGATAGAACTCGTCGTTCCCTGCCAGCATCTGCATGGAGACCGAGAGGGAGGGGGGCTGGTGGGCACGCCAGGGATGGCAGAGCAGATAGCCCAGCACCTTGCCCTGATATTCGGCTACCCAACAGCAGTCGGGAGCCAGTTCGGCCTTGTTGCTCATGACCTCGAGGGGTTCAGGGTCCAGCTGATGATAACACTCATCCTGAATGGCCATGATGGCGGGCCAGTCATTGGCCCGGGTAGTGCGGATCTGGATCATAGTCATGAGGCATCGCTGCCTGGGTACGCTGATTAAATAAGGTGTGCGTCAGCCAGCGTACCAGAATGTGACCATGAACTGAACGGTAATCTCCAAACGATACCCTTTGTAAAGGGCCTCTTAACGAGCAGCCTGCTTGCTGACCAGCTTGATCAGGCGATAACGCAGGGAAGAGGCGTCCGCCGGCACATTGGTGAGCTGCTCCTTGCTGACGGTCAGCTGGTACTGGTAGCCGGGTTCAAACTGAAAGCCTTCTATCTGCTGATAGAACAGGCTCCAAGGCTGCTGCTCGTCGTTGCGAACCTGCATGCACTGCATGGGGCCGACACCGACGCAGTCGACCAGCTGGCTGTTGATGTAGAGGGTTTCCCCCTGTGACGGGGTCGGTGCGCTCTGACAGGCGGTGAGCAACAGGGCGGCGCTGATGAACATTGGTCTCATGATGGACTCCTTCTGATCGAAAGGGGCATTAGAGCGGCAATTAAAAAGGCGGTCAATGACCGCCTTGGTAACAAACCATGTCGATTCAGCGCATCAACGCTGCTCGAGCGGGGTGAACTCACGCTGCGGCATACCGGTGTAGAGCTGGCGCGGACGGCCAATCTTCTGATCCGGATCCGAGTGCATTTCGTTCCAGTGGGCAATCCAGCCGATGGTACGGGAGATGGCGAAGATCACGGTGAACATGGACATGGGGATGCCGATGGCCTTCATGATGATGCCGGAGTAGAAGTCCACGTTCGGGTAGAGCTTCTTCTCGATGAAGTAGGGGTCGGAGAGCGCGATGCGCTCCAGCTCCATGGCCACGTCCAGCAGCGGATCCTTGATCTGCAGCTCGGTCAGTACCTCGTGACAGGTTTCGCGCATCACGGTGGCACGGGGATCGTGGTTCTTGTAGACCCGGTGACCGAAGCCCATCAGACGGAACGGATCGTTCTTGTCCTTGGCCTTGGCGATGAACTCGGGGATGCGCTCCACAGAGCCTATCTCTTCGAGCATCTTGAGGCAGGCTTCGTTGGCGCCACCATGAGCCGGGCCCCACAGGGAGGCGATCCCGGCGGCGATGCAGGCAAACGGGTTGGCACCGGAGGAGCCGGCCAGACGCACGGTGGAGGTAGAGGCGTTCTGTTCGTGATCCGCATGCAGGGTGAAGATGCGGTCCATGGCGCGTTCGACGATGGGGTTGACCTTGTACTCTTCGGTCGGCACGCCAAACATCATGTGCAGGAAGTTGCCGGCATAGGAGAGGGCGTTACGCGGCTGCATGAACGGCTGACCGATGGAGTACTTGTAGCACATGGCGGCCAGGGTCGGCATCTTGGAGAGCAGCCGGAAGGCACAGATTTCGCGATGCTCTTCGTTGTTGATGTCGAGCGCATCGTGATAGAAGGCGGACAACGCACTGACCACGCCACACATGATTGCCATGGGGTGGGAGTCACGACGGAAGCCGCGGAAGAAGAAGGCGATCTGCTCATGCACCATGGTATGGCGGGTGACCAGACGGTCGAACTCGGTGTACTGCGCCTTGGTAGGCGCTTCGCCGTACAGCAGTATGTAACAGACTTCAAGGTAGCTGGCCTGGGTGGCCAACTGGGCGATGGGGTAACCACGGTGCAGCAAGACACCCTGATCGCCATCGATATAGGTAATGGATGATTTACAAGCACCGGTGGCCATAAAACCGGGGTCAAAGGTGAAGTACCCTTGCGCGCCCAATTTTCTGACGTCAATCACGTCGGGTCCGACAGTCCCCGACAGGATCGGTAGTTCTACCGGGTCTTTACCGGGCAGATGTAGGGTGGCTATCTTATCAGCCATAGCACGTCTCCTTTGCTCTTTTATAATTTGATTCCAGCTCTACTTTATTACGAGTTTGATGACGCTGGCAAAGGTTCTGACCCGTACCAGGGCGGCTGGAGCGCCTTATTTGAAACAGAGTTCAGGGGCGTTGTCAATTTTGCTGGATGATCATTAACGAGTTGTTAAATGAGTTGTGAGATCTGGTTTACGGTTTTGGGTTTTCTTTGTAGCTAATTGATTGTCATTGGTTAAGCCCGCCGATATACTGCGCCTCGTGGGTGATGGCTGTCGGTGTTTGAAACGCTTGCGCAAAGTCGGATGCGATATTGAAAATGTTGTTTTTGGCTTTTCTGAGTCGTTTTGGTAACAAAAAACCAACAAACGCCACTCCATGCCCTCATAAGCGTGTAAAAACAATAACTAACGTGCTCAATGGAGCTGAGTGGGCAAAGCCGTGAAAAATAAACAGAGACCTGTAAACCTCGACCTACAGACGATCAGCTTTCCTGTCACCGCCATCGCTTCCATCTTGCATCGTGTCTCAGGGGTGATCACCTTTGTGGCGCTCTCTATCTTGCTGTGGATGCTTGGTACTTCACTCGCCTCTCCCGAAGGATTTGAAACCGTGGTGTCCATCATGGACAACTTCCTGGTCAAATTCGTGTTGTGGGGGATCCTGACTGCGCTGGCTTACCACATTGTGGGCGGTCTGCGTCATCTGGTCATGGACATGGGCTATTGGGAAGAGCTGGAATCCGGTAATCAGAGTGCCCGTGTGGCCTTCGTGATCACCGCGGTTTTGGCGGTATTGGCGGGGGTACTGGTATGGTAACCAATTCTGCAACCTTCGGGCGCAGCGGTGTTCATGATTACATCCTGATCCGCGCCACCGCCCTCATCATGACCTGTTATGTCCTCTATCTGGTTGGCTTTGTTGCGTTCAATGACATCAGCTACGAGGTGTGGACCGGCTTCTTCGCCAAAACCTTCACCAAGGTATTCACCCTGTTGACCCTGCTGTGCGTATTAATCCACGCCTGGATCGGTCTGTGGCAGGTACTGACTGACTATATCAAGCCGGTGGGGCTGCGCGGTGCGCTGCAATTTGCCCTGGTAGTGGTGCTGTTTGTCTATCTGATGACCGGCTTCGTTGTACTGTGGGGGGTGTAAGGTGACTATTCCAACTCGTGAATTTGATGCGGTCGTGATCGGTGCCGGTGGTGCCGGCATGCGCGCCGCGCTCTCGATTGCCCAGTCCGGCAAGAGCTGCGCTCTGTTGTCCAAGGTTTTCCCGACCCGTTCTCACACGGTTTCTGCCCAGGGCGGGATCACGGTTGCGCTGGGCAATGCCCACGACGACAACTGGCAATGGCACATGTATGACACCGTCAAAGGCTCCGATTATATCGGTGACCAGGAGGCGATTGAATACATGTGCAAGACTGGCCCCGAGGCCGTCTATGAATTGGAGAACATGGGCTTGCCCTTCTCCCGCTTCGACAACGGCTCCGTCTATCAGCGTCCGTTTGGCGGCCAGTCCAAGAATTTTGGTGGCGAGCAGGCGGCCCGTACTGCGGCTGCGGCCGACCGTACCGGTCACGCCTTGCTGCACACCCTCTATCAGCAGAACGTCAAGAACAAGACCACTGTCTTCTCCGAGTGGTATGCGCTGGATCTGGTGAAAAACCAGGACGGTCACATCGTTGGCTGTACCGCCATCGACATGGAGAGCGGCGAAGTCGTCTATTTCAAGGCCAAGGCAACCGTGCTGGCCACCGGCGGTGCCGGTCGCATCTATCAGTCCACCACCAACGCCCACATCAACACGGGTGACGGCGTCGGCATGGCGCTGCGCGCCGGCGTCGGCGTGCAGGACATGGAGTTCTGGCAATTCCACCCGACCGGCATCGCCGGGGCAGGGGTGCTGGTGACCGAAGGTTGTCGTGGTGAAGGCGGCTATCTGCTCAACAAGGACGGCGAGCGCTTCATGGAGCGTTACGCGCCGAACGCCAAGGACCTGGCCGGTCGCGATGTGGTGGCCCGTTCCATCATGATCGAGATCCGTGAAGGCCGCGGCTGTGACGGCCCCTGGGGTCCGCACATCAAGCTCAAACTGGATCACCTCGGCAAAGAGGTGCTGGAATCCCGCCTGCCGGGCATCTGCGAGCTCTCTCGCACCTTCGCCCACGTGGATCCGGTCAAGGAACCCATCCCTATCATCCCGACCTGCCACTACATGATGGGCGGCGTGCCGACCAACGTGAACGGTCAGTGCCTGACCCAAGATAAAGATGGCAACGACGTGCCGGTGGTCGGTCTGTTTGCGGTGGGCGAGATCGCCTGTGTTTCCGTGCACGGTGCCAACCGTCTGGGCGGCAACTCCCTGCTGGATCTGATCGTGTTTGGCCGCGCAGCGGGCATGCATCTGGTCAACACCCTGGGCGAGATGGAACATGGTCGCGAAGCGTCCGAGTCTGATCTGGCCGCCGCGCTGGCCCGTTTCAATCGCTGGGAAAACAACCGCGACGGGGAAGACCCGGTTCAGATCCGCAAGGATCTGCAGACCTGCATGCAGAACAACTTCTCCGTGTTCCGTGAAGGTGACGCCATGGCCGAAGGGCTGGCCGAGCTGAAACGCATCCGCGAGCGGCTGAAGAATGCCCGTCTGGACGACACCTCCAAGGAGTTCAACACCCAGCGCATCGAGTGCCTGGAGCTGGACAACCTGATGGAGACAGCGTTTGCCACTGCGGTGGCGGCCAACTTCCGTACCGAGAGTCGGGGTGCCCACAGCCGCTTCGATTTCCCGGATCGCGACGATGAGGGCTGGCTGTGCCATAGCCTCTATCACCCGGACACAGAGTCCATGACCCGTCGCGCTGTCAACATGTCTCCGAAAACCCGTGAGGCATTCCCACCCAAGGTCCGGACTTACTGACCGATGGTGGAGACAAGCACCATGAAGAGCAGACAGTCGGCTTATCGCAGCATTTGCCGGTCTGTGAAGAGGTGGGAGGCATTCCCATCTCTATTCTCCAAGGTGCGGACTTAACGATTGCGGAGCCAAACAACATGAACGTCACATTCTCTGTCTACAGATACAATCCGGATGTTGATAACGTCCCCTATATGAAGGAATATCGTCTTGATATTCCTGAAGGTTCCGACATGATGGTGCTCGATGCACTGATCCAGTTGAAAGAGCTGGATCCCACGCTCGCCTTCCGCCGCTCATGCCGCGAAGGAGTCTGTGGATCAGACGGTCTCAACATGAATGGCAAGAACGGTCTTGCCTGCATCACCCCGCTCTCCGATCTGCTGAAGAAGGGCAATAACGTCGTTATCCGCCCCTTGCCTGGCCTGCCGGTGATCCGCGATCTGGTGATCGACATGACCCAGTTCTACACCCAGTGGGAGAAGGTCAAGCCCTTCCTCATCAACGATGAGAAATTGCCGCCCGTGCGTGAGCACCTGCAATCCCCCGAAGAGCGCGCCAAGCTGGATGGCCTGTACGAGTGTATTCTCTGTGCCTGCTGCTCCACCTCTTGTCCCTCCTTCTGGTGGAACCCGGACAAGTTCATCGGCCCGGCCGGGCTGCTAGCCGCCTATCGCTGGCTGGCCGACAGCCGCGACACCGCCGCCAGCGAACGACTGGGTAACCTGGATGACGCCTTCAGCGTGTTCCGTTGCCACGGCATCATGAACTGCGTGAACGTCTGTCCCAAGGGCTTGAACCCGACCAAGGCCATCGGTCAGATCAAGTCGATGCTGCTCAATCGGGCTGTTTAGTATCAGGGCCAGGGCGTCACGCGCCAGGCCCGACCTCTGGATAGCCATCCGACCCTGTGGCTGGATGGCTATTTAAACCCTACAAGCTGCGCTGCAGTGAACAAGATGTACAAGGGATAGAAATGCATAACGGCGTGATGAAGGCCTGGTTGGAGTCATCTCACCTGGCTGGTGCGAATGCAAGCTATATTGAGGATTTGTACGAATCCTTCCTGGAAGACCCCGAATCCGTAGCCGACGAGTGGCGCAGCCTGTTTGAACAGCTGCCCCAGGTCAATGGTCATGCGGTTGAACAACCTCACTCCCGAGTCCGCGATTATTTCCGTCGTCTGGCCAAGGATCCCTCCCGTTACAGCGCCCCCGTGTCCGATCCGCAAGTGGATGCGAAACAGGTGCGCGTGCTGCAACTGATCAACGCCTTCCGCTTCCGTGGTCACCAGAATGCCAATCTGGATCCCCTTGGACTCTGGACCCGTGAAACCGTTGCCGAACTGGATCCTGCCTTCCACAACCTGCAGGGTGCCGACATGGAGGCCACCTTCAATGTGGGCTCCTACGCCATTGGTCGCGAGACCATGGTGCTCTCCGATCTCTACGCCTCGCTGAAGAAAACCTACTGCAGCAGCATAGGTGCTGATTACATGCACCTCACCTCCACCGAGGAGAAGCGCTGGCTGCAGGACAGACTCGAATCCATCGAGGCCAAGGGCAGCTACAGCATTGAGGAGAAGACCCGTTTCCTCGAGAGCCTGACCGCCGCCGAAGGACTGGAAAAGTACCTGGGAGCCAAGTTCCCCGGTGCCAAGCGTTTCTCCCTGGAAGGGGGCGATGCCATGGTGCCCATGCTGAAAGAGCTTATTCGCCGCGCCGGTGAGCAGGGCTGCAAAGAGGCCGTCATCGGCATGGCCCACCGTGGTCGCCTGAACGTGCTGATCAACGTGCTCGGCAAGCGTGCCCAGGAGCTGTTCGACGAGTTCGCCGGCAAGCACGGTGAATCCTGGGGCACAGGGGATGTGAAGTACCACATGGGCTTCTCCTCCGACTTCGCCACCCCGGGCGGCAACGTGCATCTGGCGCTGGCCTTCAACCCGTCCCACCTCGAAATTGTCAACCCCGTGGTCATCGGCTCGGTCCGTGCCCGTATGGACAGACGTGGTGACAAGGATGGCTCCAGCGTCCTGCCCATCACCATTCACGGTGACTCGGCCATTGCCGGGCAGGGCGTAGTCGCCGAGACCTTCAACATGTCCCAGACCCGTGCCTACGGCGTAGGCGGGACTGTGCGCATCGTCATCAACAACCAGGTGGGCTTCACCACCTCCAACATGCGTGACGTGCGCTCCACCGAATATTGCACCGACATCGCCAAGGCGGTGCAGGCCCCCGTGCTGCACGTCAACGGTGATGATCCGGAAGCCGTGGTGCTGGTAACCCAGATTGCACTGGATTACCGCAACACCTTCAAGCGCGACGTGGTGATCGAGCTGGTCTGCTACCGTCGTCACGGTCACAACGAGGCGGACGAGCCGAGTGCGACCCAGCCCTTGATGTACCAGAAGATCAAACAGCATCCGACCCCGCGCAAGATCTACGCCGATCAACTGGTGGCGGAAGGCAGCATCAGCCAGGAACTGGCCACGACCCAGGTCAATGACTATCGCGATGCTCTGGACAAGGGGGAGCGGGTGGTCAAGGAGTGGCGTCCGATGGAGCTGCACTCCGTCGACTGGACCCCGTACCTGGGCCACGACTGGGCCATGCACTATGACGCCAGCCTGGCGCTTGATGAACTCAAGTCACTGGGTGAACGGGTCAGTCAGTATCCGGCTGCCCATGTGTTGCAACGCCAGGTCGAGAAGATTTACGAAGACAGACGCACCATGGCCGCCGGTGACAAGCTGGTGGACTGGGGCTTTGCCGAGACCCTGGCCTACGCCACTCTGGTGGACAAGGGCTCCCGCATCCGCATCACGGGGCAGGACTCCGGCCGTGGCACCTTCTTCCACCGTCACGCCGTGCTGCACAACCAGAACGATGCCAGCACCTATACCCCGCTGTGCAACATTCATGACGAGCAAGGCCCGTTCGAAGTCTTCGACTCCGTCCTCTCCGAAGAGGCGGTACTGGCGTTTGAATACGGTTATGCCAGCGCCGAGCCGGCCGGCCTCACCATCTGGGAAGCCCAGTTTGGCGACTTCGCCAACGGCGCCCAGGTGGTGATCGACCAGTTCCTCTCCTCCGGCGAGCAGAAGTGGGGCCGCATGTGCGGTCTGACCATGCTGCTGCCGCACGGTTACGAGGGGCAGGGCCCGGAGCACTCCTCCGCCCGTCTGGAGCGTTATCTGCAGATGTGTGCCGAGCACAACATGCAGGTGTGCGTGCCCTCAAACCCGGCTCAGGTTTATCACATGCTGCGTCGCCAGGTGATCCGCCCGATGCGTCGCCCGCTTATCGTGATGTCGCCCAAATCCCTGCTGCGCCACCCGATGGCGGTGAGCAAGCTCGAGGATCTGGCGCAAGGCACCTTCCAGAATGCCATCGGCGAGATAGATGCGCTGGATCCGAAAGGGGTCAAGCGGGTGGTGTTCTGCTCCGGCAAGGTCTACTACGACCTGCTTGATGCCCGTCGCAAGGGCGAGCAGCAGGATGTGGCGCTGGTGCGGATCGAACAGCTCTATCCCTTCCCGGAAGCGGAAGTGCGCGCCATCCTCGCCGATTACGACCACGTCACCGATTTCGTCTGGTGTCAGGAAGAGCCGCAGAACCAGGGCGCCTGGTACTGCACCCGTCACCACTACGATGGTGTGCTGCCAAGCGGTGCCCGTCTGCGTTATGCCGGTCGTCCGGCCTCTGCCTCACCCGCCGTCGGTTATATGTCGGTCCACACCAAGCAGCAGAAAGCCCTGGTGGAAGACGCCCTTACTCTGGCCTAAGCCCTGAACAAGAAGTAACAAGGAACTGATTACATGACTATCGAGATCAAGGTACCGGACCTGCCGGAATCAGTGGCGGATGCCACCATCGCCACCTGGCACAAGAAACCGGGTGATCTGGTTGCCCGTGACGAAGTACTGGTTGACATCGAAACCGATAAAGTCGTGCTGGAAGTCCCCGCGCCGGAAGCCGGCGTCCTCGGCGACATCCTGCAAGCGGAAGGGGCGACCGTGTTGTCCCGCCAGCTGATCGCCATGCTCAAGCCGGCTCCCGTGGCCGGTGAAGAGACCAAGGAGAAGCCGGTGGAAGCGGTTGCCGACGACAGCGCCGATGGCCTGAGCCCCTCGGTACGCCGTCTGGTGGCCGAGCATGCCATCGACGTGACCAAGCTGACCGGCACCGGCAAGGGTGGTCGCATCAGCAAGGAAGATGTGGAAGCCTTCATCAAGGGTGGCAACAAGCCTGCCGCCGCACCGGTCGCTGCTGCCCCCGTGGCTGCGGTTGCGCCGCTGGTCGGTCGCACCGAGAAGCGTGTGCCCATGACCCGTCTGCGCAAGCGCATCGCCGAGCGTCTGCTGGAAGCCAAAAACACCACCGCCATGCTGACCACCTTCAACGAGATCAACATGGCGCCCATCATGAAGCTGCGCAAGCAGTACGGCGAGATCTTCGAGAAGAAGCACGGCATCAAGCTCGGCTTCATGTCCTTCTACGTGAAGGCGGTAGTGGAGTCCTTGAAGCGCTACCCGGAAGTGAACGCGGCGCTGGACGGTGACGACATCGTCTATCACAACTACTTCGACGTCAGCATCGCCGTCTCCACCCCGCGCGGGCTGGTGACGCCTGTGCTGCGCGATTGCGACAACATGAGCCTGGCCGACATCGAGAAGGCCATCAAGGATCTGGCGGGCAAGGGCCGCGACGGCAAGCTGACCGTGGATGAACTGACCGGCGGCAACTTCACCATCACCAACGGTGGCGTGTTCGGCTCCCTGATGTCCACCCCCATCATCAACCCGCCGCAAAGCGCCATCCTGGGGATGCACAAGATCCAGGACAGACCCATGGCGGTCGATGGCAAGGTCGAGATCCTGCCGATGATGTACCTGGCCCTCTCTTATGATCACCGCATTGTCGACGGTCGCGAGTCGGTGGGCTTCCTGGTCTCCATCAAGGAACTGCTGGAAGACCCGACTCGTCTGTTGCTGGATGTCTAGGCAATCAGCAGCATTCTGAGCGAATTAGAAAGATAACGAGGGGCCGCCCAGGCCCCCATTCACAGGGGATTGAGAAACACGAACCCCGGACGGAAATACCTACAACACGGATAGAGCATCTATGAATCTGCATGAATATCAGGCAAAAAAGCTGTTTGCCGAATATGGCCTGCCGGTCTCCGAAGGTTATGCCTGTGCTACCCCGCAGGAAGCGGCTGAAGCGGCCGACAAGATTGGCGGCAATACCTGGGTCGTCAAGTGCCAGGTCCACGCCGGTGGCCGCGGTAAAGCGGGCGGCGTCAAGCTGGCCAAGAGCAAGGACGAGATCCGCGCCTTTGCCCAGAACTGGCTCGGCAAGAACCTGGTGACCTATCAGACTGACGCCAACGGTCAGCCGGTCACCAAGATCCTGGTGGAATCCTGCACCGACATCGCCAAGGAGCTCTATCTGGGCGCCGTGGTCGATCGTGGCAGCCGTCGCGTGGTCTTCATGGCCTCTACCGAAGGTGGCGTGGATATCGAGAAGATCGCCCACGAAACCCCGGAACTCATTCACAAGGCCGCCATCGATCCGCTGGTGGGCCCGCAGGCCTATCAGGCGCGCGAGCTGGCCTTCAAGCTGGGTCTGGTCGGCGATCAGATCAAGCAGTTCACCAAGATCTTCTTAGGCTTGGGCCAGATGTTCCTGGATTGCGACTTTGCCCTGCTGGAAATCAACCCGCTGGTGATCACCGCCCAGGGCAACCTGCACTGCCTGGACGGCAAGATCAACATCGACGCCAACGCCCTCTATCGTCAGCCCAAGCTGCGCGAGATGCACGATCCGTCCCAGGATGATCCCCGCGAAGCGCATGCCGCCCAGTGGGAGCTGAACTATGTGGCGCTCGATGGCAACATTGGCTGCATGGTCAACGGTGCCGGTCTGGCTATGGGCACCATGGATATCGTCAACCTGCATGGCGGCTCACCTGCCAACTTCCTGGACGTCGGCGGCGGCGCCACCAAGGAGCGCGTGACCGAGGCCTTCAAGATCATCCTCTCCGACAGCAAGGTGCAGGCTGTACTGGTCAACATCTTCGGCGGTATAGTGCGTTGCGACATGATCGCGGAAGGCATTATCGGCGCCGTCAAGGAAGTGGGGGTCAAGGTGCCCGTAGTAGTGCGTCTGGAAGGCAACAATGCCGAACTGGGTGCCCGTAAACTGGCCGACAGTGGCCTCAATATCATCGCCGCAACGAGTCTGACTGACGCAGCTCAGCAAGTGGTTAAAGCAGCGGAGGCCAAATAATGAGCGTTCTGATCAACAAAGACACCAAGGTGATCTGCCAGGGCTTTACCGGCGGTCAGGGTACCTTCCACTCCGAACAGGCGATTGCCTACGGTACCCAGATGGTCGGCGGCGTGTCGCCAGGCAAGGGTGGTACCACCCACCTGGGCCTGCCGGTGTTCAATACCGTCCGTGACGCGGTCGAAGTGACCGGCGCCACTGCCTCCGTCATCTATGTGCCGGCCCCGTTCTGCAAGGACGCCATCCTGGAAGCCATCGATGCCGGCATCAAGCTCATCGTTACCATCACCGAAGGCATCCCGACTCTGGACATGCTGCAGGTCAAGGTGAAGCTGCAGGAAACTGGCGTGCGCATGATTGGTCCGAACTGCCCGGGCGTCATCACCCCGGGTGAGTGCAAGATCGGCATCATGCCGGGCCACATCCATAAGCCGGGCAAGGTGGGCATCGTTTCCCGCTCCGGCACTCTGACCTATGAAGCGGTCAAGCAGACCACGGACGAAGGCTTTGGCCAGTCCACCTGCGTCGGCATCGGTGGTGACCCGATCCCGGGTTCCAACTTCATCGACATTCTGGAGATGTTCCAGAACGATCCCAAGACCGAAGCCATCGTGATGATCGGCGAGATCGGCGGCAGCGCCGAGGAAGAGGCCGCAGCCTACATCAAGGCCCACGTCACCAAGCCGGTGGTCTCCTACATCGCGGGCGTCACCGCGCCGGCTGGCAAGCGCATGGGTCATGCGGGCGCCATCATCGCCGGTGGTAAAGGCACGGCAGCAGAGAAATTTGCCGCCCTGGAAGATGCCGGCGTGAAAACCGTGCGCTCCCTGGCCGATATCGGCAAGGCCCTGCGTGAAGTGACCGGCTGGTAATTCTTCAGCCGGTTATCTCTAATGAAGATGCCGCCCAATAGGGCGGCATTTTTATTACAAGAATTTTTTATAACCACCTAGAGGAAACCAATCATCTATGGCTTGATTCAAGTCAAGCATCAATGCAAGATTGATGTATTAAATCAGGATTCCATCTATCAAAAAATAGGAAGGTGAAACGTGCCATATGATTTGACGAAAAGATTAGTCGTTGGCCTGTCTTCTAGTGCGCTGTTTGATCTTCAGGAATCTGATGAGATATTTCGGACAAAAGGGGAGGAGTCTTACAGAGAATATCAACGGGAAAAGCAAGATGAACCATTGAGCAAAGGTGTTGCATTTCCTTTTGTTCGTCGCTTGCTTAAGCTAAATACGCTATGCCCACAAGACCCTTTAGTGGAAGTCATATTGCTTTCCCGAAATGATTCAGACACGGGGCTTAGGGTAATGAACTCGATTGAGCATTACGGGCTTGGTATTACTAGAGCTGTATTCCTACAAGGTAGATCACCTTACATATACATTCCTGCATTTGATATCGAATTGTTTTTATCTGCTAATTATCAAGATGTTCGACAAGCAGTGCTTGCCGGATATCCAGCGGGTCAAATTTTGAGTGGTGATATCAAAGATGATACTGAAGACCTAGAACTTAGAGTGGCATTCGACTTTGATGGAGTTATTGCGGATGATGAAGCAGAGGGGATTTATAAAAGTTCAGGGCAGTTAGCTGATTTTCACTCTCATGAATCCGAACTGGTTGATGTGCCGCATAATCCTGGCCCTCTTAAAAATTTTCTGCAGCGTATATCAGACATACAAAAACTTGAATCTGACAAGAGGAAAGAAGATTCAAGCTACTTGCCGATGCTTAAGGTATCAATCGTGACAGCGAGAAATGCACCATCTCATAAGCGCGTTATTAATACAATGCGGTCTTGGGGGATTTCTGTAAATGAAGCATTCTTTATGGGCGGGGTCGAAAAATCAAAAGTATTAAATATATTAAGGCCACACATGTTTTTCGATGATCAAAGATTGCATTTACAGTCATCATCTATCTTACCGTCTGTACATATTCCGTTTGGTATTGCAAATACAGACTTGGCCATTTAATAGAATCTAGTATCTTGGGTGTTGCAGGTTCTGCCGCTATCTACCGTGGGGTAGGTTGGCGCAGAAAGTTGCAAAGCCCAACGTTTGCCGTAGATAGTCGCCAACCTTGAAAAATCGGGCCATAAGGCGTATAACCACGCGCCTTACTGGTCTATTTAGCGAGCCCCTTTCATGCAGCAAGTCGAGAAAATGCAGCCAACTCCTTTTTGGCAGGAAAAGAGCCTGCAACAGATGACCATGACCGAGTGGGAATCCCTGTGCGACGGCTGCGGCAAGTGCTGCCTGAACAAGCTCATTGACGAGGATACCGACGAACTGGTGTTCACCAATGTGGCCTGCGATCTGCTCAACACCAAGACCTGCCAGTGCTCCGATTACGGCAACCGCTTTCAAAAAGAGCCCGATTGCCTGCAGATCACTTTCGACAAGATTGCCGAGTATGACTGGCTGCCCTCGACCTGTGCCTACCGGTTGCTGGCCGAGGGGCAGACCCTGCCCGAATGGCATCCGCTGATCACCGGCAGCCGCAGTGCCATGCATCAGGCCGGTCAGTCGGTGCGCGGCAAGGTGGTCCACGAAGCCCACGCCGGCGACTGGATCGATCACATCATTACCTGGGCGAGCTAAATTCAGGCCAGCTAAATACTGGCGATGTATATCCGGGCCACTTAAGCCCGGCACGCAGTGGCCAGAACATGGCGGCGCGGGAAAATGAAGGGGCAGGGGAGTCACACTCTCCTGCCCCTTCTGCGTACTGGCGTGCCGGGCGGCCTCTATTTGTCGGCCTTGCCCGCCGCGTTCGCCAGACTGGCCAGCCGTTTGTCATACCAGGGCACAGGGCGCCCTTCATCCTCCGCTCGCTCCTTGCGCCGGATGGCACCCCGCACCGCCATGGCTCCCAGCCAGCGAAACGGCTCGGGCGGAAAATAACCCCGTGGGCCGCTCACCAGCGCGCATTCACGCCACGGCTTGTCCTCTTCCCGCACCTTATCTCTTACCAAAGCCGCCAGGATCTGGCCGCCCATCCAGCTCTGCGCCACCCCGTTGCCGGAATAGCCGAGGCCATAGACAATATTGGGTTGTTCGCGCCAGTGGCCGAAGAACGGAAGCCCATCCACCGAGCGATCGGAGGCGCCGCACCAGCTGGCGGCGACGGGTACATCCTTGAGGGCCGGAAAGAAGCGGCGCAGGGTGCGGGTAAGGTGGGCAAGATAGCGGCTCGGCTCATTGAACTGTGCCAGATGGCGGTTGGCAAAGGCGAAGGTGTTGCCTCCCTTGCCCAGCATCAGCCGCCCTTGCGGGGTAGAGCGGTAGTAGTGCACGAAGGTGCGGCCATCCACTACGCTGCGACCGTGATCCAGCTGCTGAGCCGCCAGCGCCTGTGGCGCCGGGTCTGTGATCACCATGTCGGAGGAGACCAGCACTATACTGCGGCGAAACTCGCGAAAGTGTGCCGTCATGGCGCTGTTGAGGGCCAGCACCACCTTGCGGGCACGGATCTCGGCTTGTGGGGTATAAACTCGGGCTGGCTGGCCTGCCTCGAGGCGCTGCATGGGGGAGCTTTCATACACCTCGATGCCCAGCTCGCGTGCCACCCGCAGCAGCCCACGTACCAAGAGCGCCGGTTGCACCGAACCTGCGTGGGGGCTGTAGAGCCCCTCCAGATGGACGTGGGAGCTACATTGGCTGGCCAGCTCCTCGTCTGCAATCGCGTTCCACTGGTTAAGACAGGCCCGGGTCAGCTCATCCAGCACCGGGGTCATCAGACCGCGCTGGGTCTCGCTGGTGGCGGTGTAGCAGGTGCCCTCGACTCTCAGCTCCGCTTCTATTCGGTGTGCTTCGCAGAAGCGGGCGATCTCGTGCACCGCCTGCTCGGAAGTTCGCACCAGCCTGGCGGCCTGCGCTTCGCCAAACAGTCGCTTTAACGTCAAATACTTGGCTGACCAGGTGAGCAGGCAGCCGCCATTTCGCCCCGAGGCGCCACTGCCACACAGATCTTTTTCCAGTATCAGGATGCGAAGGTGTGGCTCGGTCAGTTTGAGCTGGATGGCGCTCCACAGCCCGGTAAAGCCACCGCCAACGATGCAGATATCAACCTCGTGCTGGCCGTGAAGGGGCGTGGGGGGCTCGGGCTGTTCGGCGGCCAGGGCTTCGGCCAGCCAGAAGGGGTAAGCGGGCATGATGACTCCTCGATAAGGTTAGTGCTGGCGCCAGCGCTGGGTGCGATCCAGCAGGGTGCGGCTCAGCCAGACCTGCACCAGCTTGACGGTGGCGGCGGCCAGCAGGATCAGGGTGGCCATGGCGGCGGCAGCAGCGGTGTCGCCGGAATCTTCCATGTTGAGCACGGCGATGGAGGCGAGCACGCTGTCGCTGGAATAGAGGAAGATCACCGCCGAGGTGGTGGTCATGGCGTTGACGAACAGATAGATGAAGATCTCCAGCAGGGCAGGCAAGGAGGCTGGCAGGGTCACTCGCCAAAAGGCCTTCCAGAGCGGGATGCGAAGAGAGGTGGCTACCAGTTCCAGCTCTTTGGGCAACTGCTTAAGGCTGGTCAAGGCCGTCATATGGCCCACGGTGTAATAGTGGATGATGCAGGAGAGCACCATCAGCGGCAGGGTGCCATAGAGGCTGCCGAGCAGGCCGCCAGCGCCATTGAAGAAGAAGATGTAGCCGAGCCCAAGCACCATACCCGGTACCGCCAGCGATAGCATGGCCAGCAGGTGCATCAGTTGGCGAAGCCACGCGAAGTGGCGCCCCTTCTCCTGTGCCCAGGCCAGCACCATGATCAGGGCTGTGCCGGTCACGGCGGTGAGAAAACCGAGTTGGAGGGTATTGATGAAGGGTTGCCAGCCATAGACGCTGTTGTTGTCAAAGGCGTAGTGATCGAGGGTCAGGTCAAGGTTGTAGGGCCAGAATTGCACCAGAGAGCCGTAGACCGCCATTCCCACCAGGGCCAGAAACAGCAGGGCCCAGAGGGTACACCAGCCGAGTGCCAGCAGATCTCGTATCCGATGGGGGGCGGGCTGATAGGGGACGGCGCGGGTGCTGTTCTGCTCCTGCATCTTGCTGCGTACCCTGTGCTCCAGCGCAAAGCTCAGCAGGGCCGGCAGCAGCAGGGTGACGCTGGCTACGGCTCCCAGAGAGAAGTTCTGCATCCCGATCACCTGGCGATAGATGTCGGTGGCCAGCACGCTGTATTGGCCGCCGATCACTTTGGCCACCCCGAAATCGCAGATGGTGAGCGTAAAGACGGCGATAGCGGCGCTGAGCAAGCCATAACGCACGGTGGGCAGGGTAACCGTGAGAAAGGTACGCCAGCCGCTGCTGCCAAGTACTCGAGCCGCTTCATAGAGGCGGGCATCGCTGTGGCCGAGCGCCGTGATAAGGATCATCAGGGCGTGGGGAAAACACCAGAAGCCGAGGCCGATGACGATGCCGATGGGACCATAGATGCTCTCACCGCCGAGCAACCCCTTGGCGATGCCTTGATTGCCAAACCAGTAAACCAGACTGATGGCGGGCAGCAGGGAGGGCATCAGCAAGGGTACAAGGCCGATGAGGCGAAACAGGTTTTTGCCTGGCATGCAGGTGCGGGTGAGGGCATAGGCATAGCCAAAGGCGATGGTCACCACCAGTGTGGTGATCAGTACCCCGAGCACAAGGGTATTACCGAGGGTGCGGCCCAGATGAGGGGAGTCGATATAGGCCTTGAAATTGGCCAGCCCTACCCAGAGACCGCTCTCATCCTGCAGGCTTTTTTGCAGCATGGTGAGCAGCGGCAGCAAGAGGCCGCCAATCAGCAGGGTTATGCCGAGCAGGAGCAGCACGAGCAGGAGCAACTGATCGCGGCTCCAGCCGGTGCGCAGTCGCTGCCAGAGGGAGTAGCGGGGGAGAGCGTCTTGCCCCGTCAAGGCTTGGATTACGGGATAAGGGGTCATGCACTCTCCTCCTCAAATAGCTGCATTGCGTCGGCGGGCCAGTGCAGGGAGCAGTGCATGCCGCTGCGCCAGGCTCCGGTTTCGTGATGCGGCATGTCATGGGTGGAGCGCTCTACCAATACTTGCTGTGGCCCGAGATAGGTCTCGGCGGTACAGATCAGCCGCTGGGCGGCGCCAAGAAACTCCACTTGTTCGATCTTGGCCTGCAGGCCTTGCCCACCCGAGGCTGTGATAGCAATGGCCTCGGGGCGGATGGCCACCTGCAACTTGCTGCCAGCGCTCGCCTGGTTGGTGAGCGACAGGGGTTGTTCATTGAGACGTACCTGATGAGGGCCGAGCACCAGCGTATCGAGGAAATTCATGGTGCCAACGAAGCTTGCGACGAAGCGGCTTGCTGGCTGGTGGTAGATCTGCTGCGGTGTGCCGACCTGGATGATGCGGCCACTTTCCATCACCACGATGCGATCTGCCATGGTCAGGGCTTCTTCCTGATCGTGGGTCACCATGATGGTGGTGATGCCAAGGCGCTGTTGCAGAGCGCGTATCTCACTGCGCAGATGAGTACGCACCAGGGCATCCAGCGCGCTCAGCGGCTCATCGAGCAGCAGCAGGCCGGGGGAGAGGGCCAGCGCCCTTGCCAGGGCGACCCGCTGTTGCTGGCCGCCGGAGATCTGGCTTGGATATTTGTGGGACTGGTCCGAGAGGCCGATCAACATCAACCAGCGATCAACCTGCTCCTTGATGGCATCGCGTGCCAGCCCCTGATTTTCGAGGCCGAATGCGATGTTCTGGGTCACCGTCAGGTTGGGAAAGAGCGCATAGGATTGAAATACGATGCCAAAGTCGCGCTCCTGTGGCGGCAACAGGGAGATATTGCGCCCCCCTTGCCAGATCTGGCCGCTGTCCGGCAGATCGAGGCCGGCGATGGCTCGCAGCAGGGTGGTCTTGCCACAGCCAGAGGGACCTAGAAAGCAGATAAACTCCCCCTGCTCAATGGTTAAAGAGATCCCCTTGAGTGCCTGGAATGCACCGAACTGCTTGTTGAGATGTTGAATGTCCAGATAGGGCTGGGTCATGGTTCGACTCGCTACTGATTTGGTATATACCAGAATGCCCGTCAGGTGTGACTGTTCCATGACTGTCAGATGACAGAGCGGTGACAGCGGAATGACGAGGAACGCCGGGCAGGATGCGCTTGGAGGTCCAGCCAGGCTGGCAAGAAAAAGATCGAAGGCCAACGAGCGCTGGCCTTCGGTGGTGATTAACCGGAATGGATCCGCGTAGTTACTGTTTGGCTTCCGATTTGCCGTCGAAGCTCGCGTTCCATTGGGTCAAGATGGCGTTGCGCTCGCGTGCCGCCCAGCCGAAGTCATTTTTGATCATCTGACCGTTAATGTCGGCCGGATAGCCAGCTCTTGGCTTGGCGACATCCGGGATGGCGACCACCGCAAAGGATTTGTTGTAGAGGGCATTCGCCTGTTTGGTGGCGGCAAAGTCGAGCAGTTGTTTGGCCGCGTCCAGTTTGGCGGTGCCCTTGATGATGGCGGCGGCTTCCATATCCCAGCCAGAGCCTTCGCTCGGGAACACCACCTCGATGGGAGCGCCCTTGGCTTTGAGGCTGGTGGCCGGGAAGTCAAAGGAGATACCTATCACTGTCTCGCCGCTGGCGGCCAGCTTGCAAGGTGCCGAGCCGGAGTGAGTGTAGCGGTCGATGTTCTGGTGCAGCCCGTTCATGAATTGCCAGCCCTGCTGCTCGCCCATGGTTTGCAGCCAGCCGGCGACGCTCAGGTAGCCGGTACCGGACGAGCTGGGGTTGGGCATGATGACCTTGCCCTTGTAGATGGGCTTGGTGAGGTCGGCCCAGCTTTGCGGTACCGGGATCCCCTGTTTCTCGGCTTCGACCTTGTTGAAACAGATGGCGCTGAAGAAGGCGTCCAGACCAATCCAGTGTGGCTCGGCCTTGCTGTCGCGAAAACGGCTGTCAAGATTCTCCAGTCCCTTGGGGGCGTAGCCGGTCAGCATCTGCTGCTGGTCGAGTTGCATCAGGCTGGTGGCTGCCAACCCCCACACCACGTCAGCCTTGGGCTGGGCCTTCTCGGCCATCAGCCTGGCGGTAACCACGCCGGTGGAGTCGCGCACCCACTTGATATTGATATCCGGGTACTGGCGCTCGAAGGCTGTTTTCAGCTCGCCGAGCTGCTCCGGTTCGAAGGCGGTATAGACGGTGAGATCGGTTGCGGCCAGTGCCGGGGCTGTCATGGCGGCCAGTACGACTGTGGTCAGCAAGGGGGTTCCCTGTTTCATCCTCTTCTCCATCAAAGTTGGTATAAGCCAGATTGGTCGAACAAGAGGCTAGGGGATTTTTATGACGTTCAGGTGACGGCCACGTGACGTTTTGCCGGCATCAATCCTGAGTATCCACCTCGATCTCCACGCTGTCATGGCGCCAGTACTCCAGATCGAAATCGAGCACCCTGCCGTGTTGATCGAAGTTGAGCCGCTCCAGTCTCAGAGCGGGCAAACCGGCGGTGGCCCCCAGCGCTTTGGCCACCTCGTCGGGCAGGGCTGTGGGGAAAAAGCTCACCTGCATGCGGGCATAATGGAGATCGTAATGGCGCTGGTAGATCTCGGTGAGGCTGCCATTGAGATCCAGTGCCAGCAGGCCGGGTACCCGGGCAGGCAGGCAGTGGTTTTCGCAGTAGCAGATGGCGCGCCCATTGGCATAACGCAGCCGCTTGAGCAGAAAGAGGCTGTCGAACGGCTTGAGCTGCAGCCGCGCCATCAGGGCTGGCGGCACCGCCTGACGGCCCTTTTCCAGCAGCTCGGTACGCGGTTCGCCGCCCTGTTCCTGCACTATCTGGTGGAAGTTGGAGGTACGTCTGGGGTTCAGGCGAAAGCGAGGTGGAGTGATGAACCAACCCCGGCGATCCTCCCGATAGATGAGGCCGTTCGCCTCCAGCTGCACCAGCGCCTCGCGGATGGTGACCCGGGTGGTGCCGTAGAGTTCCCCCAGCAGCCGCTCGGAGGGGAGCTTGTCATTAGCCATCAGACCGCCGGCCAGGATCTGGTTGGCGAGGGCATCCTTGATCTGCAGGTATTGGGGTTTGCTCATGGTGATCCTTGGCTGATATTGAAATAGCTTGGTAGAGACCAGAGTCGTCTCATCGCTCAGGCCCACTAGATTATCGCGATCATGGCGGTGAACATGAATTTTTTGTTGCACGTAACCCCACCCCTTTGACCTCGGCGGGGGAGTTACCCACAATGTGCTCATTCTGGTATATACCAAATGGAGCAACATCATGACCCACATTCCTGCGGCCCCTGCCGCCGTCGATTACCTGCTGCTAACCCCGGGCCCTCTCTCGACCACGGCCAGCGTGCGTGCCGCCATGCTGCAAGACAGCTGCACCTGGGATGCGGACTACAACCTCGGAGTGGTGGAACCCATTCGCCGCGAGCTGGTGCGCCTCGCCACCAGCCCGGAATATGAAAGTGACTACAGCGCCGTATTGCTGCAAGGGAGCGGCAGCTATGTGGTGGAGAGCGTGCTGGGCTCGGCGATAGGTAGCGATGAGTGCCTGCTCATCATCAACAACGGGGCCTATGGCGCCCGCATGGGGGAGATGGCCCGCTGTCTCGGCCTGCGTCACCATGAGCTCGACTGCGGCGAGACGGCCCGCCCCGAGCCTGCTGCCATCGATGATATGTTGGCGCACCACCCCGAGATCACTCATCTCGCCATGGTGCACTGCGAAACCACCACCGGCATGCTCAATCCACTGGAGGAGGTGGCGGCGCTCTGCCAGCGCCGCGGCATTCGCCTGATCGTCGATGCCATGAGCAGTTTTGGCGGCATCCCCATCGACATGGGGCGCCTTGGCATCGAGTTTCTCATCAGCTCCGCCAACAAGTGCATCCAGGGGGTGCCGGGTTTTGGTTTCGTCATCGCCCGCCGTGCCGCGCTGATGGCCTGCGCCGGTCGGGCGCGCTCCGTCTCGCTCGATCTGCATGCCCAGTGGCAGACCATGGAGCAGCAGGGGGGCAAGTGGCGCTTTACCTCGCCCACCCATACCGTACTCGCCTTCGCCCAGGCCTTGCGCGAGCTGGAGGAGGAGGGGGGCATCGCCGCCCGCCATCAGCGTTACAGCGAGAATCAGCGCACGCTGGTCGACGGCATGGCTGAACTGGGGTTCAAGCCCTTGCTGTCCGCTGCCTGGCAATCGCCCATTATCACTGCTTTTTACTCGCCAGATCACCCCGATTACCGCTTCGTTGACTTCTATCAACGGCTCAAGGCGCAGGGCTTTGTCATCTATCCGGGCAAGGTCTCCCGGGCCGACTGCTTTCGTATCGGCAATATCGGCGACGTGACCCCGGCGCGGGTGCGCGCGCTGCTGGCGGCCATGGCCAACGCCTGCTACTGGCAAGGAGAAGCACAATGATAACGCGTGACGATCTGCACGGCAGTGGCCGTGCCGACAGCGAAGGGGATATCAACCTTGGCGAGGGACGTCAGCGCTGGTGGGCGGCTCAATGCGAGCCGGTACGCGAAGGGCTGGCGGAGGATAGTCGCTATTTTTTGCATCAAGCCCTCTCCAGTCCCTGTCTGGATTTGTTGGCCGGGGCGCAGGGGAGCCGGTTGATCAGCACTTCTGGCAAGCAGTACCTCGATTTTCATGGTAACAGCATCCATCAGCTCGGTCATGGTCACCCCAAGGTGGTGGCCCGGGTGCAGCAGCAGCTCATCGATCTGCCCTTTGCACCCCGCCGTTACACCCATCAGGTGGCCATCGACTGTGCCCGTACCTTGGCTGAGCTGGCACCGGGGGATCTCAACCGGGTGTTGTTTGCCCCCGGTGGCAGCGAGGTAGTGGGGATCGCCCTCAAGCTAGCCCGCTTCATCACCGGCAACAGCAAGGTGGTATCGCTGTGGGATGCCTTTCACGGCGCCTCGCTCGATGCCATTTCGGTGGGGGGCGAGGCCTGCTTTCGCGCCGGCATGGGGCCCTTGATGGCAGGGGTGGAGCGCATACCTCCCCCCACCCGCTACCGTGGTATCTGGTATCGCGGCGAGGGGGAGGATCAGCACTATGCCGATTACCTTGAGTACGTCATCGAGAAGGAAGGGGGGATTGGTGCCTTTATCGCCGAGCCCATCCGCAACACCGATGTGCAGGTGCCATCAAAAGCTTACTGGCGACGGGTACGGGAGATCTGCGATCGCCACAATGTGCTGTTGATTGTCGACGAGATCCCCAATGCCCTGGGCCGCACCGGCCACTGGTTCAGTTTCGAGGAGTTCGGCATTGAGCCCGACATCATTTGTCTTGGCAAGGGGCTGGGGGGCGGGGTGGTGCCATTTGCCGCACTTATTACCCGGGATCGTTTCAATCAGGCAGCGGCCATTTCACTCGGTCACTATACCCACGAGAAGAGCCCGATCGGCTGCGCGGCAGCGCTCGCCACCATTGAGACGATCCGTGAAGAGGGGCTGCTGACCAAGGTGCAGGAAGACGGCTGCTTTATGGCCGCCGAGCTGGCAAAACTGGCCAAACGCAACCCGCTGATCGGTCAGGTGCGCGGTATCGGACTCCTGTGGGCGCTGGATCTGGTGGTCGATCACCAGAGTCGAACGCGTGACAGCCTGGCTGCCGAGCGGCTGCTCTACCGCTGTCTTGAGCTCGGCCTCAGTTTCAAGGTATCGCAGGGCAATGTCATTCAGCTCTCGCCGCCACTCAACATCGCCCGTGCCGATCTGGTGCGTGCCATCAATATTCTCGATCAGGCCCTTGGTGAGATCGATGTTTCACAGCAACAGGAAAGCAACCATGACTGACATGCAGACAGTTTCTCATCCGGCTACCGACGTCGAAGCGTTGATCCTCGACTGGGCCGGCACAGTGGTCGACTTTGGCTCCTTTGCCCCCACCTCCATCTTCGTCGAGGCCTTTGCTCGTGCCTATGACTTCACGGTCACTCTGGAGGAGGCACGCCAGCCCATGGGGTTGGGCAAGTGGGACCATATTGCCGCGCTGGGCCGTTTGCCTGCAGTGGACGCCCGCTGGCAGGCTCGCTTTGGTCACCCCATGAGCCATGCCGAGGTGGACCATCTTTATCACACCTTCATGCCGCTGCAGATTGCTGCTGTGGCTCGTTTTGCCGCCCCCATCCCGGGCGTGTTGCCGGTGCTGGACGATCTTCGCGCCCGGGGGCTGCGGATCGGCTCCTGCTCCGGCTACCCCCGTCCGGTGATGGAGGCACTGGTGCCGGCCGCGGCCGCTCACGGTTATCGGCCGGATCATTGGGTCGCCACCGACGATCTCAAGGCGGGCGGGCGCCCCGGCCCCTGGATGGCGCTGGCCAACGTGATTGCGCTCGGGGTAAGCGGGGTGCATCGCTGCATCAAAGTCGATGATGCCGTACCCGGGATCAGCGAAGGTCTGAACGCCGGCATGTGGACGGTGGGGCTGTCGGTTTCCGGCAACGAGTTTGGCGCCACCCGGGAAGAGTTTGACGCCATGAGCGAGGCCGCGATCGCCGCCCGGCGCGCGCCGGCCGAGGCCAAGCTGCGGGCCGCGGGGGCCCATTACGTGATCGATACCCTGGCGGATATCACTCCCGTTATCGCCGATATCAACCGCCGGCTGGCAGAAGGAGAGCGGCCCTGATCAAGGGCCGTGAGGGAAGGGGGGGCTTGGGTTGCCATTAGCCTTTCAAGCCGCGGGCCCCTGCAGAGCAGACATAAAAAAACCGGCGCCTTGGCGCCGGTTTTTGGTCACTGCGACTCTTGCTTAGCAATAAGCGATTACAGAGAAGCGGTGAAGGTACGGGTGATGACGTCTTGCTGTTGCTCTTTGGTCAAAGAGTTGAAGCGAACGGCATAACCGGATACACGGATGGTCAACTGCGGATATTTCTCCGGGTTTTCCATGGCATCTAGCAGCATTTCACGGTTCATCACGTTCACGTTCAAGTGCTGACCGCCTTCCAGGTTGGTCTCGTGATGGAAGTAACCGTCCATCAGACCCGCCAGGTTGGATTTCTGCGCTTCCATGTCTTTGCCCAGGGCGTTCGGCACGATGGAGAAGGTATAGGAGATACCATCTTTGGCGTAAGCGAACGGCAGCTTGGCGACGGAAGTCAGGGATGCAACGGCACCCTTCTGGTCACGACCGTGCATCGGGTTGGCACCCGGGCCGAACGGCGCACCGGAACGACGGCCATCCGGGGTGTTACCAGTTTTCTTGCCATACACCACGTTGGAAGTGATGGTCAGTACGGACTGGGTAGCCACGGCGCCACGGTAGGTGTTCAGCTTCTGAATTTTCTTCATGAAGCGTTCTACCAGGTCACAGGCGATGTCATCGACGCGAGCGTCGTTGTTGCCGAACTGCGGGTATTCACCGTCGATTTCGAAGTCGATGGCAACGCCATCTTCGTCACGAACCGGCTTGACCTTGGCGTACTTGATGGCAGACAGGGAGTCAGCCGCAACGGACAGACCGGCGATGCCGCAAGCCATGGTGCGATACACGTCACGGTCGTGCAGCGCCATCAGGGAGGCTTCGTAGCTGTACTTGTCGTGCATGTAGTGGATGATGTTCAGGGCAGCCACGTACTGCTTGGCCAGCCAGTCCATGAAGTGATCCAGACGATCCATCACGTCGTTGTAGTCGAGGTACTCGCCCTTGACCATTTCGGTCTTCGGACCGATCTGGATCTTGAGCTTCTCGTCCATACCGCCGTTGATTGCATACAGCATGGTCTTGGCCAGGTTGGCACGAGCACCGAAGAACTGCATCTGTTTGCCGACGATCATCGGGGACACACAGCAAGCGATGGCATAGTCATCGTTGTTGAAGTCCGGACGCATCAGGTCATCGTTCTCGTACTGAACGGAAGAGGTCTCGATGGATACCTTGGCGCAGTACTTCTTGAAACCGACCGGCAGCTTCTCGGACCACAGGATGGTCAGGTTCGGCTCAGGGGACGGGCCCATGGTGTACAGGGTGTTCAGCATACGGAAGCTGTTCTTGGTGACCAGGGTACGGCCATCAACGCCCATACCAGCCAGAGTCTCGGTTGCCCACATCGGGTCGCCGGAGAACAGTGAATCGTATTCAGGGGTACGCAGGAAGCGAACCATGCGCAGCTTCATGACCATGTGGTCCATCAGCTCCTGGGCTTCTTGCTCGGTCAGCAGGCCTTTCTTCAGGTCACGTTCGATGTACACGTCCAGGAAGCTGGAGGTACGACCGAAGGACATGGCAGCACCGTTCTGGGACTTGACTGCCGCCAGGTAGGCGAAGTAGGTCCACTGGACGGCTTCTTTGGCAGTCTTGGCCGGAACAGAGATATCGCAACCGTACTTGGCGGCCATGACTTTCATTTGTGCCAGGGCACGGTGCTGCTCGGAGATCTCTTCGCGCAGACGGATGGTGGCTTCCAGGTTGACACCGTTTTCCAGGTCGGCCTGCAGGGACTTGAACTGGGCCAGTTTGTCGGCCATCAGGAAGTCGATACCGTACAGGGCAACACGGCGGTAGTCACCGATGATACGGCCACGGCCGTAGGCATCCGGCAGACCGGTGATGACGCCAGACTTGCGGCAGTTCAGGATGTCTTTGGTGTAAACGTCAAACACGCCCTGGTTGTGGGTCTTGCGGTACTCGGTGAAGATCTTCTCGACCATCGGGTCCAGCTGACGACCGTACACTTCGCAAGAGGTCTTGACCATCTTGATACCGCCGTTGGCGATGATGGCACGCTTGAGCGGCTTGTCGGTCTGCAGACCTACAATTTGCTCCAGACCCTGATCGATATAGCCAGCATCGTGAGCGGTAATGGTGGAGGGCAGGTCGGTATCAAAATCGACCGGCGCATGGGTGCGGTTCTCGATTTTGATGCCTTCCATGACCTTGTCCCACAGCTTGGTGGTAGCTTCGGTCGCGCCAGCCAGGAAGGACTCGTCACCTTCATACGGGGTGTAGTTCTTCTGGATGAAGTCACGGGTGTTGACAGAGGTCTGCCATTCACCGGCTGCGAAGCCTTCCCATGCTTTTTGGAACTGTTCGTTAAGTTCTGCCATTTTCATTACCTCACACGGTATTGATGTAGTATCCCGCAATCATCCTTAATGATGACGACGGAAGATAAACCAGTAAGTCAGACCAACCATGACGCCACCACCAATGATATTACCAATGGTGACGGGAATGAGGTTGTGTAGGACGAAGTTGGATACGGTCAAGTCGGCGAAGGTCGCCGGATCCTGGCCGATGGCCTGCCAAAATTCCGGGCCTGCTACCGCATGGATAGCGATACCGACCGGGATCATAAACATGTTTGCGATGCTGTGCTCGAAACCGGAGGCCACGAACATGGCGACGGGGAGCAGCATGACCATCACCTTGTCGGTCGCACTGCGGGCGCCGAAGGCCATCCACACGGCGAGACACACCATGAGGTTACACAGGATACCGAGGGCGAGGGCCTCGAAGAAGGTGTGGTGGATCTTGTGCTGGGCCACTTTCAGGGCATTGAGGCCCCACTGACCATCTGCCGCCATGTATTCGGCCGACATGATGATGAGCGCGACTATGATGAGACCGCCGATGAGGTTGCCGAAGTAGACCAGACCCCAGTTCTTGAGCAGTTGACCCCAGGTGATGCGATTCGCTGCCTTGGCGACCAGCGTCAGGGTGGTGGAGGTGAACAGCTCGGCACCGAGCAGCACACACAGAATAAGGCCGAGGGAGAAACAGAGACCGCCGACCAGCTTGCTGAGGCCCCAGGCCACATTGCCGGCACCCGTGGTGACCGTGATGTAAAAGACAAAAGCGATGGCGATGAAAGCGCCTGCGGTGATGGCCAGTGGGATGACCTTGTATGCCGGCTTGGTCGCCTTGGCATAGGTTATATCTTCTGCCAGTGCAGCGATGGCTTCTGGCTTGAGACAATCAAAGGGAGATTCTGCTTTCAATTCTCATGTACCTGCTGTTTTGCCTGTGGAAATCATAACAAAGGGCCAGATCGTCAAAATTGACTCCGATCAAGAATTGCAGATTGTGAATGTAATTTTACTACAAAAATTTGAGTCCCCTGGAAGCCTCCCTTTACACCAGGTTTCAGCTGAAACAGAAATTATGATTTTTTAATTTGATGATTTTAAAGAATTTATTTGTCAAGCGAGAAAAAAGGTACTGGCAAGACATCTTTGCATCTCCCCCACATCATGGACTCGGCGTTGGCAACCCCCTAAGAGGTATTTTTTGTTTTTTATTTCATCTTTGAATAACAAATCCCCAGCCGGGGAACCATAAAACAGAAGGGGCCATCAAGGCCCCTCCAAATACTACCACATCAGGCCCAATGATGGGCTCGCTTGGCTTTTTGCAACTTCTCGTAGGCCGCCAGCAGCTTCTGGTGCTGCGGGAACTGAGCGAGCGACAGATCGGCCGCCGTCAAGCCGTGGAAACGCGCGTCACCGCTGGCGTTGGCCCAGGCATCGGCCAGGGTCTGTTCGCCATACATGCGGGTAAAGACGGCGCGGTACTGCTCCGGATCCCGCTCCTCATCCAGGAACAGCTCGACGCAGGCGCGCAGGGCACGGTAGTAGTTGGCGCGATCCGCCGGGAACACCGACTGGTTGAACTCCATGGTCCAGTCGATGAGATCCAGTGCCGTCTCCAGCTCACCGGCGGCCAGCGCCAGCATGGCTTTCAGCTCGCCCACCCGCAGGGTATGCAGGGCTGTGCCCTTGGCGGCGGCAATGCCGAGCAGCTCGCGCACCCGGGTGCGCTCGTCGTGCCCCTCTTCGTCCAGCTGGTCGAACAGCGCCATGTATTGTTCGGCATCCCACGCCAGCGACGGCAGCGCCAGGATCACTTCCCGCAGGTTGGCCCCCATGTTGTTGTTGGCCAGCAGCAGATCTTCGGCCGGATAGATGTCGGACATGCCTGGCACCAGGATACGGCAGGCATAGACACCCAGATGCTCGTAGTCGGCGATGTAGACCGGTTGCTCCAGCTCGTGGAAGATGCCGATCAGGTGGTCGAACTCCTCCTGCGAAGTACCGCGAAAATCCCAGTCGGCGAATTCAAAATCCGCATCCTGTTTGAACAGATCCCAGCTGATGAGGCCGGAAGAGTCGATGAAGTGGGTCTCGAGGTTGTGGTGATCCGCTACCTGCTCGTTGTCGAATGAGGGCGGCACGAACACGTCCAGGTCTTTGAGGCCACGGCCCTGCAGCAGCTCGGTGACGGTGCGCTCGAAGGCCACTTCGAAGCGCGGGTGGGCACCGAAGGAGGCAAAGCAGGTGCCGTTGCCCGGGTTGAGCAGCACCACGCAGATGACCGGATATCGGCCACCGAGGGAGGCATCGAAGCTGTAGATGGGGAAGCCTTCGGCTTCCAGCGCATCGATGGAGGCCTTGATGCCGGGATAACGGGCAATCACCTCATTCGGGATCAGCGGCAGGCTCAGGGCCTCGGCGATGATCTTGTTCTTCACGTGGCGCTCGAACACCTCGGACAGCGCCTGGGTGCGCGCCTCGGTGCGGGTGTTGCCGGCGCTCATGCCGTTGGAGACATAGAGGTTGCCGATGATGTTCATCGGGATGTAGACGGTCTGGTGATCGGACTGGCGCTCGAACGGCAGCGCGACGATGCCGCGCTCCTCGTTGTTCGACTGCAGATCCACCAGCATGTCGGCGGTCACTTCGCCGTCCGGGTTGTAGAACTTGCGGGTGAAGCTGTCGAGCAGGCCGGCAGGGAACTGATCGCCCTCGATGGGGAACCACTTCTCGTTGGGATAGTGCACGAAGTCGCCGTTGGCGACCTGCTCGCCCAGATAGAAGTCGGCGAAGAAGTAGTTGGTGGAGAGACGCTCGAAATATTCGCCAAGGGCCGAGGCCAGTGCCGCCTTCTTGCTGGCACCCTTGCCGTTGGTGAAGCAGAGGGCGCACTCCTTGTCCCGGATGTGCACGGACCAGACGTTGGGCACGGGATTGAGCCAGGAGGCCTCTTCTATATCAAACCCCAGGGCTTGCAGCTTGGTCTGGAAGCGGTCGATGGAGTCTTCCAGTGCCGCGTCCTTGCCGGGAATAAAAGTGTGGTCGGTCATCACAATATCCTGATTTTTATTGGCTCATGTTTGGCCGCAGATAATAGCAGGGGTCGGCGCGTTTGGCAGGCAAAAAACGGGGCAAGGGCCCCGTTTAGCTATCCACAGATCCGGGATCTGCTGTCGGTATCAGCCGATAAACTTCAGACCTAGGATACCGCCGATGATCAGCAGCAGGCACAGCATGCGGGCCAGGGTGGCGGGCTCGTTGAACAGCCAGATCCCCATCAGCACGGTGCCGACCGCGCCTATGCCGGTCCAGACCGCATAGGCGGTGCCGAGCGGCAACTGTTTGACCGCCATGGCGAGCAGGAGCACGCTCACGCCCATGGCACTCAGGGTCAGCAGGGTAGGGAGGGGGCGGCTGAAACCGTCGGTGTATTTGAGGCCAATGGCCCAGGCGACCTCGAACAGGCCGGCCAGCAACAGGAGTAACCAGGACATAAGGATATTCCGCAGAAAGCAGGGTCGTCCCTGCACATCATGAGGCCCCGGGGTCGTCCCCAGGGGGCAGTGGCTGCCAGTCGGTTTCAATCATGCCCCAAGCTGACGCTGGGTGCCAAGAGATCGCATCAGCCGGGAGCTGGCTGGCGGATATTGCAGCGAACGGCACAGAATATTGCGCAATTCGACTTGCGCCCGTCGTCACAATCCGTAATGTGGATAGACGCATTTTTCGCAACCCATATTTTGTGAATCGCTTGTGAACGGCCCGCGCCGGACAAGGGGTTACGGGTTTCAATACACAATTTTCTATAGCAGCTATCCAGGGTAGGACATTATGAAAAAAGTAGGTTTGGTCGGTTGGCGTGGCATGGTGGGTTCGGTACTGATGAGCCGGATGCAGGAAGAGAAGGATTTTGCCCGCATTCAACCCACCTTCTTCACCACCTCCCAGGCCGGTGAGGCCGCCCCCAACGTCGGCGTCGATGCCGGTACCCTGCAGGACGCCTTCGATATCGAAGCGCTGGCCAAGCAGGATATCATCATCACGGCGCAGGGCGGCGACTACACCAAGGATGTCTATCCACGCCTGAAAGCCGCCGGCTGGCAGGGTTACTGGATTGACGCCGCCTCTTCCCTGCGGATGGAGAAAGACGCCGTCATCATTCTGGATCCGGTCAACGGCGACGTCATAGCACAGGCGCTGGACAAGGGGCTCAAGACCTTCGTTGGCGGCAACTGCACCGTCAGCCTGATGTTGCTGGCCCTCGGCGGTCTGTTCAAGGCCGATCTGGTGGAGTGGGTGAGCGTGGCCACCTATCAGGCCGCATCGGGCGGCGGCGCGCGCCACATGCGCGAGCTGGTTACCCAGATGGGCCTGCTGCGCGATGAAGTGGCGGTGGAGCTGGCGGATCCCGCCTCTGCCATCCTCGACATAGAGCGCAAGATCACCGAGAAGACCCGCTCAGGCACCCTGCCGGTGGACAACTTCGGCGTGCCGCTGGCCGGTGGTCTCATCCCCTGGATTGACACCAAGCTCGATAACGGTCAGAGCCGCGAAGAGTGGAAGGGCCAGGCCGAGACCAACAAGATCCTGGGCATCGAAAACGCCGCCATTCCGGTGGATGGTCTGTGCGTGCGGATCGGTGCCCTGCGCTGCCACAGCCAGGCCTTCACCATCAAGTTGAAGAAGGACGTGCCGCTTCCCGAAATCGAAGCCCTGCTGGCCGCTCACAACGACTGGGTGAAAGTGATCCCCAACGATCGCGACATCACGGCCCGCGAGCTGACCCCGGCCGCCGTCACCGGCACCCTCAGCATCCCGGTGGGGCGTCTGCGCAAGCTCAACATGGGCCCTGAGTATCTGGCCGCCTTTACCGTGGGTGATCAGCTGTTGTGGGGCGCCGCCGAGCCGTTGCGCCGCATGCTCAACATATTGCTTGATCGCGGTTGATCCCACTTGGGTGAGTGTGAAGCAGGGGGCCGCGGCCCCCTGTTTTTTTGCCTGTTTCAACGCGAAGATCGTGGGTTTTCTGGTGCAATGGTGCATTCACCTTGATTGAATAGGCATCCATCAATGAATGCCGCGTTTACGGCAACAGCCAGGCGTGCCATTTCTTGCTGCAAGTCGCGTGCACCGATGAGTCGTGCCACCCCGCAGCAGAGTTTGCTGGCGATGGATAGCTACCCGCGGCCAGGCACCAGCCTGGCTGGAGTGCATACCTTGCGTGACGTTGTGATCAACTATCAGGTGCTGGTTCCTGAGTTCCCCCCCTAGGCTGGCCGGTGCAGCGGATCTCTTCCGCCCCCTGACAAGCGGCTCTCCACTCCTTGATGCAAACAGCCCGCCCCATTCACATGGGGCGGGCTGTTTTTTGAGCCGTGAAAGGTGGCTAGGGCATCAGGCGACGGCCAGCGCCGCCGCCAGATCGGCGATCAGATCGTCGGCGTCTTCCACCCCGATGCTGAAGCGGATCAGGTCGTCATTGACCCCGGCGGCGAGGCGGCTTGCCTCATCCATGGCGGCGTGGGTGGTACTGGCCGGATGGCAGGCCAGGCTCTCGAGATCGCCCAAACTCACAGCCTGCACGAACAGTTGCAGGTTGTCGAGCAGGGTGGCGCAGCGGGCAAAGCCGCCTTCCAGCTCTATGCTCACCATGCCGCCAAAGCCGCCGGCGAAGGCGCCGAGGGCATCGTGGCCCGGATGGTTGGCAAGCCCCGGGTAGATCACCTTCTTCACCGCCGGATGGGCGGTCAGGAAGTCGGCCACCTTCTGGGCGTTGTGCAGGTGAGCGTCCATGCGCAGGGGCAGGGTCTTGACCCCGCGTTGCAGCAGGTAGGCCTCCTGCGGGCCGATGGGGGAACCGATGTGCTTGAGGGCCACGGTGCGAATCGACTTCATCCGCGCGTGAGAGCCCGCCACCACCCCGGCGATGATGTCGCCGTGGCCGCCCAGATACTTGGTGCCGCTGTGCATGACGATGTCGATGCCAAGCTCGAGCGGGCGCAGCAGATAGGGGGTGAGGAAGGTGTTGTCACACACGGTGATGGCGCCCACCTTGCGGGCCGCTTCCACCACCACCCGAGGATCCACCACCTTGAGGGTGGGGTTGGTCAGGGTTTCGAACAGTACCACCTTGGTGGCGGGGCGGATGTTGGCCAGCAGATCCTGATCGCTCTCGTAGGCGGTGACCTTGATGCCGGCGCGGCTGAAGGTCTGCTTGAGAAACGCATCGGTGCCGCCGTAGAGCGGGCCGATATAGGCCACTTCATCACCGCTGTCGGCCAGGGCATACATGATGGCGCTCACCGCAGCCATGCCGCTCGCCACCACCAGCGCCTCGTCGGCTCCTTCGAGTGCCGCCAGCTTCTGCTCCAGCTCGGCGGTGGTGGGGTTGCCAAAGCGGCTGTAGATGAAGCCGGGGGCCTGACCGGCGAAGCGCTCCTTGCCCGCCTGGGCGTTGAAGTAGCTGAAGGTGCTGCTCTGGTAGAGCGGGGTGGTGAGGGCGCCGGTCTGGGGATCGATCCGCTGGCCGCTGTGCACGCTCATGGTCTTGAATTTCATTGTATTGCTCCGTCATTGCCAGGCTGTGGCCCAACTGCTTGTGTCATCTGAAGGGGCGCCGTGGCGCCCCCGTCTATTAGGTATGGCAGCGTCAGGCGAGTTGTGGCTCGCGCCGATCGCGCTTTGCCGTCTGTTCGCTGCTTGTCTGCGGATTGGCCGACGGCGGGGCGACGCCATAGTGGCGGGCCGCCACATCCGGGTGGGAGCGCAGCCTCCCTTTGAGTACGTTCTCCCCCACCTGATAAAAGAGCGTGTTGGTCGGGTCGCTCTCGGGCCCCTGTGCCTGCGCCGCCAGCGCGGGGGAGAGGCTGAGCAGCGGCACGGTCGCATCCAGTCGCGCCGCCATGAAGAAGGCGCAGGAGAGGCGCGATACCCCGGGCGGCGGGCTCTGCACCCGGTGCAGGGTGGCCTTGAGGTAGCCGTTGGAGGCGAGTTCCAGCAGCTCGCCGATGTTGACTACCAGGGCGCCCGGCAGGGGCGGCGCCGAGATCCAGCCGTCGGCCGTCTCCACCTCGAGTCCGGAGTGATGATCCTGCATCACCAGGGTCAGGTAGCCGGGATCCTTGTGGGCGCCCACCCCCTGACCGCTGCCCCCTTCGGCTTGCCCCGGGTAGTGGATCAGTTTCATGTGCTGATGGGGCGCCCCGCGAATGCTCTCGTCAAACACCCCGGCCGGCTGCTCCAGCACCTCGGCGAAGGCGGCCAGCAGGGTGAGGGTGATGGCGCTCAGCCGCTCCTGCCACGCCAGTAGCTGCGCCTGCATGCCGGGCAGGGCGGCGGGCCACTGGTTGGGGCCGATGAGCCGCTGCCAGGGATGCTGCAGGTTGGCGGCATCGAGGGCGGCCTCTTCATTCATGATGTCGAACTGCTCGCGCAGATCCGGCCGCGCCCGGGTGAGCTCGGCCCCCACCTGGTTGTAGCCGCGAAAGTGGGGGGAGTGCACCATCTGCACCGCCAGCTTCTCCTGCTGTGGCAGGGCGAAGAAGCGGGCCGCCAGCGCCAGGGTCTCTTTCTGCTGCGCCTCGCTCAGGCCATGGCCGATCAGATAGAAAAAGCCCACCTCGCGGGCCGCCCGGCCAAGAGTTGCCAGCATCTGGCAACGGGTCTCGGGAGCGCCGTCGAGCGCGGCGAGATCGATGATCGGCAGTGGTGAATGTTCCATGTGCACCTCCTCATTTTTTGAGCGTCGGGACGTTTCCCGGTCACTCAGTACAAACACGACAGCGCGCCGATCGGTGGTGAGCCACCGGGCCGATCGGTAAAGATGGCGCCATTTGGATTGAGGGTGATGCTACTGTTCGGCGTTATAAGACGGAAACAACAAATTATTCTTAGTTATATACAAAAATCGAAATAGAATTCGACGCCCATTCGACTGGTTGTTTATTGAGCGGTCCACGGGGTCGTGTACCGACAGTCCCATAAGCGCAGCGGGCACCCGGTTATTGCGAAAGCAAGCGGCTGGTGGGCACAAGCACTTACTGGCGGGAGTGGGCCTAGCTATCGGAGACGCGAAGCAAGAAGGGAGGCTGATACCTCCCTTCTTGCTGTGTGCTATGCGCGGGGATCAGGCAGAGGCCTGATCGGTGAGCGTGCTCACTCAGTAGCCCAGGGTAAAGCGCTGGCGCAGGTGAGCCGGTTTTTCCACTTCGTTCAGCACGCCATCGGCCAGATCGCCTACCGTGATCCCGGCAGGCTTGTCGCCGCTGAAGAGCACCTGATCGCCACCGAGGCGATAGCCACCGCGCTTGTCGCCGGGTTCGAGGAACACGGGCGGGGAGACGAAACGCCAGTCGAGGGTGGTTTCACGGCGCAGGGCGGTGAGACCGTCGCGGGCCGCCAGGGCGCCCTGCTTCCACTCGGCCGGGAAGTCTGGGGTATCCACCAGCTGTACGCCGGGGGCGATTTCCAGACTGCCGGCGCCACCGATCACCAGCAACCAGCTGTTGGCGTCTACGGCGGCGGCTACGATGGCGCTGGCCCCCTTGAGGTACTGGTCATAGATGTCCGGGGCGGTCCAGCCCGGGTTGTAGGCGCTGATCACCCGGTCGTGCCCCTTGATCACCTCGGCCAGTGCCTGTGGGTTCTGGGCATCCACGGCGACGGCAGTGACCTGCGGGTGAGCGGCTATCTTGCTTGTGTCGCGCACGATGGCGGTGACGTGATGGCCGCGGCTGACGGCTTCATTGAGGATGGCTGAACCGACAAAACCGCTGGCACCGATCAGGGCAATTTTCATGGGGAACTCTCCTTCACTGTTGGAATGGGGCTATCCTACTCCCTCGAATATGATTTAATAATCACCTGTAAAATGCATTCACTTATAAGCTGAATTTAATAATGGAACAGCTCAGACGTTACGCCATCTTCGCCGCCGTGGTGGAGGCGGGCAGCATGACGGGCGCCGCCAAGGCTCTTGGCATGACCCCCTCCGCCGTCAGTCAGCATATCAGTCAGCTGGAGAGCCTGCTCGGCCTCACCCTGCTGCACCGTTCCACCCGCCGGCTCAATCTGACCGAGGCGGGGGAGGTGGTGTGGCAGGGGTGCCAGTCGCTGCAACAGACGCTGAACCAGACCGAGCTGCGCCTTTCCGAGGTGCGCGACAGCCTGCTCGGTGAGGTGCGGATCACGGCGCCCGTGGGGATGGCGGGCCAGCCGCTGGCGCGGGCCTTGTCACCCCTGTTGCAGGCCCATCCCGGCCTGTGCATCCAGATCATCGCCGACGACGAGAAGCGGGATCTCATCGCCGAGCGCATCGACGTGGCGCTGCGGGTTGGCGCCCTGTCCGACTCCACCCTGGTGGCGCGCAAGCTGGGTCAGACCCGGATGCTGCTGTGTGCCTCGCCCGCCTATCTGGCGCGCAAGGGCACACCGCGCAGTCCGGCAGATCTGCTGGAACACGACTGGCTGGCGGCGGACATGCTGAGCGGGGGCATGACCTTCTTCGACGACAAGGGGCAGGGTCACAAGGTCAAACCCAAACCCAGGGTGGTGTGCAACAACGTGCTGCCGCTGCGCCAGTTCACTCTGGCGGGGCAGGGAGTCTCGCTGCAACCCGAGGGGGAGATCGCCGAAGATCTGGCCTCGGGTCGCCTGCTGGAATTATTGCCAGGTTTTCGGGTGCCGCCCATGGAGATCCATGCCATCACCCCGCAGCGGGAGATCCCGGAGAAGGTGCGACGGGTGATCACGGCTCTGCGCAGTCACTTCGCCGAATCCTCGGGGGCCGTGCCGGCGCGCCCCTGAGCCGGGTGACAACCATCTCGTCCCGACTGGCCAAACACAGAGGGCAGCCTGCTGTCTGCCCTCTGTCGTTCCCCTTGATCCCGGCGCTATTTCATATAGAGGCCGCCGTTGATGGCCAGGGTTTCCCCCGTGATATAGGCGCCCGCTTCACTGGCGAGAAAGGCCACGGCAGCAGCGATCTCCTCCGGCTTGGCGAGGCGGCGCATGGGAATGTCGGCCTTGATGCTGTCAAGGATATCGCTGCGGATCGCCTCCACCATGGGGGTGGCTGTGTAGCCGGGGGCGATGGCGTTGACCGTGACCCCGAAGCGGGCCCCTTCCGCCGCCAACGCCTTGGTGAAGCCCAGCATGCCCGCCTTGGCCGCCGAGTAGTTGACCTGACCGAACTGCCCCTTCTGGCCGTTGACCGAGGAGATGTTGATGATGCGGGCATCGCGCTGCTCGCACATGGCGTCGAACAGCGGCTGGGTCACGTTGTAGAGGCTGCACAGATTGGTGTGGATCACCTCGAACCACTGCTCCGGCGCCATGCGCTTGAAGGCGCCATCCCGGGTGATGCCGGCGTTGTTGACCAGCACGTCCACCCGGCCTTCGTCCTGCAACAGGCGACCCAGGGTCTCGCGGCACATGGCGGTATCGACCACGTCCAGCGGCAGCAGCCGCACCTGCTCCGGCCGATAACCCTGTTCCCCGTACCAGTCGTGGGCCGCCGCACCGTTGCCGCTGGAGTGGGTGGCTATGATGCGATACTCCTGGGCCAGCAAGGCGGTGGTGATAGCGGATCCTATGCCGCCACGGGCTCCGGTGATCAAGGCAATTTTTTTCATCTTGGCTCTCCCTGAAAAAGATTCGAACGAGGACTTTATTGGCTTTCCAAGCTAATTGATATATTTGTTTTCAAACAATCTGACAGGGAAAGGCGTCACTTTTGTGACAAGCCAGCCAAGCAGGCGTGACGGCCTTGTTGAAGGCACAGGTGACGACATGGCGTTGAGCCGCAAAGGGCGTGTGCTGCCCGCCGGCGGCCGCAGGCCACTTGCCGCCGGGAGGGCGGCCATGTTTAATGTGGCCACTTGGGCGAGTGTGCCCTTCTGCTGGCAGCGATCCCGACCACCCAATGACACCGACCTTCCCCCTTGTATCCCCGGGCTCCGCGCCACAGGCGAGCGCCCATTTCACCCGCACCGAGCGGGTGCTCGACTATATCCACGCCAACCTGGATCAGCCGTTGTCGCTGGAACAGCTGGCCGAGCAGAGCTGCTGGTCGCGCTGGCAGTTGCAGCGGGTCTTCTTGCACGAGACGGGGCAGACGGTGGCCCACTATGTGCGCAAGCTCAAGCTGAGCCTGGCGGCGGAGGCGTTGCTCACAAGTCGCCAGCGGGTGCTGGATCTGGCGCTCTGCTACGGCTTTGGCTCCGAGGTGAGTTTCAGTCGCGCCTTCAAGCAGCAGTTCGGCTGCTCGCCGCTGGCCTATCGCAAACGGGGTCTGCGGCTGGGGTTGCGCACCCCGCTGGTACGGGTCCACACGCCGCTCGCCAGCGCCCCCAGACTGGTGCAGGTACGGGTCGAGAGCCAGCCGGGTTTCATGTTGCAGGGGGTCAAGGGGCTGATCCGCGGGCTCTTTGCCAGCGAGCCCGATTTCCAGCAGACGGTGCCCGCCATCTGGCGTACCTTGCGCAGTGCCGGCGGCCTGGACAAGGCCTGCGATCTGATCGGCGTGGTGGATGTGTCAGGCGCGGGAGAGCCGCTGGCCTACTGGGCGGGCGTGGCGGCAGAGGAGGGGAGCGAACCACCGAGCGGGCTGGCTCGTCTGGCCATCCCGCCCCAGGAGTACGCCGTGCTCAGCCACGTGGGCCCCATCAGCCAGCTGGGGCAGACCCTCAACTGGTTTATCCTGCACTGGCTGCCCGCCTCGGGTTATCGGGGGCTGGATGGTTTCGAGCTGGAGCGTTACACCCCCGACTTCGATGGCCAACAGCCTTATGCCCGCATGGAGTACTGGTTGCCCATAGCGCCCCGCCAGGGCTGAACCCTGTGAGCGGTTTGGCGGCAGGGCGCCCATCTTCCGGTCTGCATAAAGCACTGTGGCGCCTCGCCATTGACCGCCATTTCATTGCAGCCTTCCCTCAGAAAAGATAGCCATTTGAATTCAATGCCTTTTTTCCATCGACATGGCAGGTCGTCGGATGGGGCTTATCGTGCCCCTTTTTTGCCGTTTTTCCTGCCAACATGCCCCAAATTGTTAATTCAAGGGCAAATTGACCCAATAAAATGCAAATGAGATTTGTTACTATTCAATCATTGCATTCGAGGATCAGATGTACGCCACTCACCCCCCTTTGACCCTGGTCGCCGCGACCCTCTCCGCCCTGTTGGCAGGCCCCGTGCTGGCCGCACCCACGTCCAATGCGCAAAACGCAGTGGCCGATGAAACCCTGACGGTACTGGGTCAGACCTATCGCAACACGGCGACCAAGACCCGGCTCGACCCCATGGAGACGCCCCAGGCCATCTCTGTGGTGGACGGCGAGACCCTGGAGCAGCGCGGGGTAAGCTCGGTGAGCGAGGCGCTGCGCTACGTGCTCGGCGTCAATACCGAGCTGCGCGGTGGGGCGGTCAACCGGCTGGATCTGTTCAATATCCGTGGCTTTGACAACTACCAGAACTTCTACGACGGCCTGCTGCTGCAATACAACGACTGGAACCTGCAACCCCAGATAGATCCGGTGGCCATAGAGCAGCTGGAGGTGTTCAAGGGGCCCACGTCCGTGCTCTATGGCAGCATGCCGCCGGGGGGCATGGTCAACCTGATCGCCAAGCGCCCCCAGCGGGAAGCCAGGCACAGCGTCGGCGTGGCGACGGGCACAGGCACCCTCAAGGAGCTGACCCTCGACAGCACGGGTGCCATCAATGATCAGCTTGCCTATCGGCTGGTGGGACTGGCCCGTCAGAAAGACGGCCAGGCGGTGACCTCAGAGGAGGAGCGCTACGTGCTGGCGCCGTCCCTCGACTGGCAGTTGAGTGACCGTACCCTGCTGAACCTCAACCTCTATTACCAGAAAGACCCGCAAGCCGGTATCTACACCACAGTGCCGGCCAGCGGCTCGGTCAAGTCCAATCCTCTGGGCCAGCTTGGCAGCGATACCTTCCTTGGCGATGAAAACTGGAACCACTACAGCCGGGAGGTGACCCTGCTCGGCTACAAGCTGAGCCACGACTTCAACGCCAACTGGCAGCTGCTGCAAAACGCCCGCTACATGGACGCCTCGGCCAACCAGCAGAACACCTACAATGCGGCATTGGCGGCGGACAACCGCACCCTGGCCCGCAACGCCTATCTGACCGATGAAGACTCTCGCAGCTTTGTCATCGACAACCAGCTGGCGGGCAAGGTGATGACCGGCGGCGCCCAGCACAACCTGCTGCTCGGGGTCGATTACCAGTATCTGGATGCCCGTATTCTCTACCGGGACACCCTCGACTATTCCGCTCCTGCCATCGACATCTTCAACCCGAACCACAGCCAGGTAGTGCCGGCGGCCCTCACCTTCAACTATCAGGACAGCAAGACCATCCGCCAGTCCCAGACCGGCGTCTATCTGCAGGATCAGGTGCGTCTGGACAGGCTGGTGGCCATCGGCGGCGCCCGCTATGACAGCTACCGGATGGATACCGACAGCCAGACCCTCTATCAGGGGGCGGCGAGCAACACCCTGGCCCAGATAGATCAGGACAACCTCTCGTTGCGCCTCGGCGCCTTGTACGAGCTGGATTATGGCCTCTCGCCCTATGTGAGCTATGCCGAGAGCTTCGAGCCGGTGGCGGGTTCGGACAAGAATGGCCAGGCGTTCAAATCGGCCACAGGCCATCAATGGGAGGGGGGACTCAAGTTTCTCGCCGAGGACATGAGCAAGACCTTTACCGCTTCGGTCTTCCACATCACCAAGCAAAATGCCCTGGTGACGGATCCGGACAACGTCTACGGGCCCAAGCTGCAGACCGGCGAGATGGTCTCCAGGGGCGTCGAGCTGGAGGGGCGAGTCGATCTCACCAGCCGGCTGGATCTGGCGCTGAGCTATACCCGCCAGGACATGGAGATCACCCGCGACACCACCAGCCTGCAGGGCAAGACCCCGGTCTGGGTGCCCAGGCAGATGGCCTCCCTGTGGAGCAACTACCTGCCGGGTGGCCAGCTGGAGGGGATGCGGGTTGGCGCCGGCCTGCGTTACGTGGGGGAGGCCCAGCTTGATGCCGCCAACACCGATACGGTGCCGGATTATCTGCTGATGGACATGTCCGCCTCCTACGATTTGGCCCAACTCAGCCAGCGCCTGCAAGGGGTGGAGGCCTCGCTGAGCGCCAGCAACCTGTTCAACAAGACCTACTACTCCTGCTACGACCAGAACAACTGCTGGTTCGGGGCAGAGCGCAACGTGGAGGCGCGACTCAAATACGTATTCTGACCCTGCGCCCCGGGCCGCGTCCGGGGCATGTTCATCTTCTAGCCGCCGCAGATGATCGTCCGCGCGCCTTGCCCTGCGGGCTCGGCGCGCTGGCCGTGCACACGGAGAGCCGTGCGCTGGCGGATCATGGCGCCCTGTTTGCGGCAGCCAGCGGGCTTATTCCTTCGCTCAAGGGGCGGTTGGTGGGGGCGGGGGACTCGCCCCCTTTGCTGGCAGCTTCCCCTCATTCAACCCCGGCCGAGGTAGCGGCGGCGCTGCATGATCACTGGCGTCTGGCGCACCCGGAGGCGGGGCCCGCCTACTGGCTGACCCGCAGCTGGGGCATACTCGGCTGGCAGTCCATCTATCTCGCCATGGTGGCCGTCTATCGGGTGGGAGCCGTGCCCGCCCTGGATCGCATGGGGCAGGGCTATCAGGAGGGGCTGGTGTCCGGCTTCAGCCTGCCGGCGGAGCCCATGATCAAGGGGGAGGTGAAGACCCTGATCAAGGCGGCGGGCGAGCGGTTGCAGGCCCACTGGCAGGCGCTGTTCACGCTGCTGGGCGGGGTGCAACGGCTGCGCCCCGGTTTCGTGCGCCCGCTCCTGACTGACGATCTGCTGGCGGCCCTGGTGCGGGTACCCGACTTCTTCACCCATGTTAGCCGTGAGCAGGTGAACGAACACGCACCGCGCTGGCTCGCCGCCTGCGGTCTGCCCGCCGAGCATCTGGCGGGGTGGCGTCCGGCGTCATGGCCGCAAGATGGCGCTTTTCCTGGCTATGTGCGCCAGCGTTGCTGCCTGCACTACAAGCGCCGTGATGGGGACCTTTGCGCCAACTGCCCGAGGCGGCAGGGGGCCGCAAGTTGCGGCGAGGGATCCTGAGGCGCCTGAGATCAGGCGAATCGAGCAGCGTGAACGCCGCCCCGGAGGCGGCTTTTTTACGCCTCTTTCTGCTCACCCATCTTGCTGCGAATGCGCTCGAACAGGCTCTGCAGGCAGGGCTGGTCCTTGTCGGCGGCGCGCACGGCCCCATACATATGGCGGCGGATGCCCTGTCCCAGCGGCCTGGCTTCAAGCAAGCCCTGACGCACAAACTCCTCGCTGGCCCAACGCGGCAGGGCGGCGACTCCGAGCCCGGCGGCGGCCATCTGCAGCATGACGGAGGTGTTGTCCACCAGCTTGCAGCGGGCGGGCTCGACCCCTGCGGGTTGCAAAAAGCGGCTGAACACGTCCATGCGGGCGCGCTCCACCGGGTAGACCAGCAGCACCTCCTGCTTGAGATCGTCCGGGGTGATCCGGGTCCGGTGACAGAGGGGGTGGTCCGGCGCCATCACCAGGGTGAGATCGAAGGCGAACAGCGGCTCGAAGTGCAGATCGCCGCGCGCCTGCACGTCCGAGGTGAGCAGCAGGTCGAGCTGGCCGCCGAGCAGGGCGCTGATGGCATCAAAGCCCGGCACCGACTCCACCTCCAGATCCACCCCGGGCCACTGGCGGCGAAAATCGGGCAAGAGTGGCAGCAACCACTGGATGCAGCTGTGGCAATCCAGCGCCAAGTGCAGCCGGCCCGCGTCGCCGCTGTGCAGGGCCTGCAACTGCCGCTCGGTCAGGGCCAGCGCCGGCAGCACCTGGCGTGCCAGACCCAGCAACTGATGGCCCGCCGCCGTCAGCACCAGTGGGCGGCTCTTGCGCAGGTAGAGCTCCAGGTTGAGGCGGGTCTCCAGCTCTTTGAGCTGATGGGAGAGGGCCGACTGGGTGAGGTTGAGGGTCAGTGCGGCGCCGGCCAGCGAACCCTGCTCGGCCAGCGCGGTCAGGGTTCTCAAGTGCTTGATTTCCAGGCCTGAATTGCTTGGCACTGCCATAACATGGCTCCTTGTTGCATCAATCGCGGATTTCTTGAGAGGCTGTTGAAAAGGATTCAATAGCCAACGCCACCTTATCTTGTCATTTTGGATGTGTAAACATCTGGATGGCCAAATCATCCAGTTTCCCATCAGATGAACGAGCATAAGGAATTGGACCTATGACACGAGCACACACCCTGGGCTTCCCCCGTATCGGCGCCAAGCGCGAGCTGAAATTTGCCCTCGAATCCTACTGGCGTGGCGAGACAATTCAGGCGGAACTCATCGCCACTGGCAAGAGCCTGCGTGAACGTCACTGGCAGGCCCAGCGCACCGCCGGGGTCAACCTGCTGCCGGTGGGGGACTTTGCCTGGTACGACCAAGTGCTCGGCACCAGCCTGCTTGTGGATGCTATCCCCGAGCGTCATCGCCATGGCGACACCGATCTCGATACCCTGTTCCGGGTGGCCCGAGGCCGTGCGCCGACCGGCCCGGCGGCTGCCGCCGCCGAGATGACCAAGTGGTTCAACACCAACTACCACTACCTGGTGCCCGAGTTCAGCCGCGAGCAGCGCTTCAAGCTGGGTTGGAGTCAGCTGTTTGACGAGGTGGAAGAGGCCAAGGCGCTGGGGCTGCCGGTCAAGGCGGTGCTGCTGGGGCCCGTCTCCTATCTGTGGCTCGGCAAGGAGAAAGAGAGCGGATTCTCCCGTCTCGAACTGCTCGATCGCCTGCTCATCGTCTATCAGGAGATCCTGGCCAAGTTGGCCGCGCAAGGGGTGGAGTGGGTGCAGATAGATGAGCCGGCGCTGGCGCTGGACCTGCCGGATGAGTGGCGACTGGCCTATCTGAATGCTTATGAGCGCCTGAGCGGCCCTTGCAAGCTGTTGCTCACCACCTATTTCGGTTCCGTGGCCCATCAGCGCGACATCATCACCAGCCTCAAGGTGGACGGCCTGCACCTGGATCTGGTGGCGGCGCCCGAGCAGCTGGAGACCCTCATTCCTCATCTGCCGGCCCAGTGGGTCATCTCCGCCGGGGTGATCAATGGTCGCAACGTCTGGCGTGCCAACCTGGCCAAGCTGGCACCGACCCTGAAAGCATTGAAAGCCAAGCTCGGCGAGCGGCTCTGGGTGGCCTCCTCCTGCTCCCTGCTGCACAGCCCGGTGGATTTGACGCTGGAATTGGAGCTGGATCCCCAGACCCGCAGCTGGTTCGCTTTCGCCCTGCAAAAGTGCTATGAGCTGGGGCTGCTCTCCGACTATCTCGATGGCGGAGCACTGGACAAGATCACCGCCTACAGCCAGCCCATCGTCGATCGGGAGTCCGATAGCCGGGTACACAAGAAAGCGGTGCAGTCCCGTCTGGCGAGCCTGACCAACAGCGATTTCGACCGCCAGAGCGCCTATCCGGTGCGGGCGCTGGCGCAGCGCAATGATCTCAAACTGCCGCTCTTGCCCACCACCACCATAGGCTCCTTCCCGCAGACCTCGGAAATTCGGGTGCTGCGTCAGGAGTGGCGGGCCGGTCGCATCGACGACAAGGCTTACGAGGTGGGCATCCAGGCCCAGATCAAGGATGCCATCGAGCGCCAGGAAGCCATCGGGCTGGACGTGCTGGTGCACGGCGAGGCCGAGCGCAACGACATGGTGGAGTATTTCGGTGAGCTGCTGGACGGCTTTGCCATCACCCGCTTCGGCTGGGTGCAGAGCTATGGCTCCCGCTGCGTCAAGCCGCCGGTGATCACCCGGGATATCGACCGCCCGACCCCCATGACCCTGGAGTGGACCAAGTTTGCCCAGAGCCTGACCGACAAGCCGGTCAAGGGCATGCTGACCGGGCCCGTGACCATACTCTGCTGGTCCTTCCCCCGCGAAGACGTGAGCCGCGAGCAGTCCGCTCTGCAAATTGGGCTGGCCATTCGCGACGAGGTGGCTGACTTGGAAGCCGCCGGCATCAAGATCATCCAGATCGACGAGCCGGCGATCCGCGAGGGCCTGCCCCTGCGTAAACAGGATCATCAGGCCTATCTCGACTGGGCGGTGCGCGCCTTCCGCCTGAGCGCCAGCCCGGTAGTGGACAGCACCCAGATCCACACCCACATGTGTTACAGCGACTTCAACCTCATCATAGAGGCGGTGGCGGCGCTGGACGCGGACGTGATCACCATAGAGACCAGCCGCAGCCAGATGCAGCTGCTCGAAGCGTTCGAGCGCTTCAACTACCCCAATGAGATCGGCCCTGGGGTCTACGACATCCACTCCCCGAACGTGCCGAGCCAGGGCTGGATTGAGGACCTCATCCGCAAGGCGGCCAAGCAGATCCCGGCCGACAGGCTCTGGGTCAACCCGGATTGCGGTCTCAAGACCCGCGGCTGGGAAGAGACCACAGCCGCCCTCACCGTGATGGTGGAAGCGACCAGAGCCCTGCGGGCAGAACTGGCCTAGTCCGGCAGCCATGCTGGCTAGCAAACAATCAGCAAATAACAACAGAGTACGGGCATAACGAAAAAAGAGGGAAGGCGCACGCCTTCCCTCTTTTATGTTATTCGGGTTGATGCCGTGTCGAGGCAGGTGGCTAAAGTACCGTCAGCAGGTGGGTGGGGGCGGGTGCCAGGTACCAGGTACTGCACATGGGAGGGCGTCGGGTGTAGATCCCGTGGGGCTTGCTCGCGTGCCAGCGCCTCCGTCAGCCAGTGGATATCGAGGGGGATTGCGTTGCGATCACTTATCACCAGATTGAGGTGCTGGGCCCCGAGACAACCGTAGCGCGCGGGGTCGGTCTGGGTGAAGAGTCCGAGGCATGGCACGCCGCTGGCGGCGGCAAGATGCAGCGGCCCTGTGTCGCCGCTGACGAAGAGGGAGAGGCCGCTGGCAAAGCGGGCCACCTCGCTCAGGCTGCTCAGGGACACCTGCACATCCCCCAGTAGAGGGTGGGGGTCGGCGGGGTCCCCCAGCTGGATCAGCAAGGCATTCGGGCTGTGACGACGCAGATCGCCGAGCAATCGTTGCCACTGTGGGAGGGAGAGCCCTTTACCCTTGCGGGCTCCGGTGAAAAAGCCGATGAGTGGGCGACCAGGGTGGGCCTGCTGCAGGACTACCAGATGGGGGCTGGTGCTGTGCAGCAGACTGCCGAGCTCAATCTGATCGGCGGGGTTGCCGTGCATGCCCAGCAGTTGCAGTGGCTGGTGGGCGTAGTGGCAGTCGCTGTTGGAGGTCAGGGGTTGCTCAAACAGGGCATCGCCCTTGGCATCGTCAAAGCCGAGTTTCTCGCGGGCCTTTACCCAGCTGGCGATCAGGTGATCCGTGCTGGAGGCAAACGGTACATAGACCCTGTCATAGTGCTGACGGCGCAGGCGCCACAGCACGGGCAGGGCCGCGATCAGGTGCTTGCCCTGCAATCTGACCTGATGAATCTGTTGCAATTGCAGGTCGGCCAGAAAGGGGGTCAGTTGACCACCGCTGCACACCAACTCTATGTCGGCGTTGGGGTGGATACTGTGTACCTTTTGCAAAAAGGGTAGCAAGAACAGATTGTTGCCAATGCGGTTTGTGCTGCGAATGATGAGGATCCGTCGGGCAGGCTGATTTGTGGCTGGCAGCTTGCCTTGTCTGGCAAGCCAGGCAAGGGCTGCCCGTTCCAGCCCGGCGGTCCAGCAACGGCGCTTGCCGTCGAAGCGGCGCAGGGCATCTCTGATGGTGCTCATAGGTAGTGGCTCCGTGCATGAAGATGAGTTCAAGGTGACACGACGATTCTTAAGCTGACGTTAAGAGAAGAGAAAAATTGGGTTGTCACTCAGTTTTTTGTAAGAATTTGTTGCTGGATCACAGTTTTGGTCGGTCTCTGGGTACAGAGGTGATGTTTGTATGACTCTCATGAGGCCTTGGCTCACCGATAGTCGGGGGGCTGCATCTGCCTGTGGTATTTGATACAGGGTTATCGCTAAAATTGCGCATTTAAAATAAATGTTATCTTCGCAGGAGCCCTATGCAGTTCAGGGATTTCTTTCCGGCATTGACCAATACCAGTCTCAAAGGGAGTTGTTACGGTGCCCTGGGTGCCTTCGTCGGGCTGTTTGGCACAGCTTTGTTGTGTCAGTGGGGGCTGGGGCTCAAGGTCCATTGGCTTATCGCTCCCATAGGGGCTTCCGCCGTGTTGCTGTTTGCCGCGCCTGCCAGTCCCCTGGTCCAGCCCTGGTCCATAACGGGGTATCGGCGCTGATGGGGGGCTCAGTGCGAGTCTGGTGCCGGACATGGTGGCGACCCTGTTCAATCTCGCTCGGCCCCCAGTCCAAGCAGGGGCCGACGAACCCGCACACAGGTAAACAAAAGGCCCCTTGCGGGGCCTTGTTATTGGCACCTTGGCACAGTTCTAGGGTGTCGGGTAAATGGTCTTGCCCTGAAACACCGTCTGCTCGACCCGGGTGCCGGCGATCTGCTCCGGCGTGCCGGCCTCGACCAGGGTAAACAGATCCCGGTCGAGCACGATGAAGTCGGCGGATTTGTCCGCCTCGATGGAGCCGGTGATCTCCCCCTGGCGCACCGCCCTGGCGCCGTTGATGGTGTAGGCGGCCAGCATCTCGGCCAGCGAGATGCGCTGGCTGGCACGAAATGCGTCGTTGCTGCCGGCCGCCCGCATGATGCCGGCGGCCATGTTCTCAAACGGGCGGGGATCCCGGCTGTCGACTGGCGCGTCGCTGCCCGCCACCAGGATGGCCCCCGCCTTGCGGCTGCTTTCGACCGGATAGAGGGCTTCGTGCAGATAGCCCTGAGGATCGTAAAGTGCCTCGCTCAGGGGCTGACCGGCCTTGGTTGGCTGGATGAAGGGGGTCACCAGCATGTCGTAGGCGAGCTGGGGTGTGGTCCAGGCGAAGGTAAAGGTGAGATAGAGCCCGAGCTCCCCCAGCCTTTTCTGATCGTCAGGGTGCACAACCTGCAGATGGGCAAGGGTGTGGGGAATGCCCCGATCACCGTTGCTGGCACGGGCGGCGACCAGTGCATCGAGCCCGACCCGGGTGCTGCGGTCGCCGATGCTGTGCATGTGGATGCCGAAACCGGCTCCGTCCAGTGCCGTGACGTAACGCTTCAGATCTGCCTCCCGGTAGTTGACTATGCCATTGCTGCCGGCATCCTCGCTGTCGGCGGTGATGGTGACCTGGCCGCTGTCTGGATCCAGCGCCAGATGGGGATTCTGGTAGTTTTCCAGCATGCCGGCGTTGGGCAGGAAGGGGGGTTGAGTGAAGGGATCCCCCTCCAGCACGCCATCGAGGAAGATCTTGACCGCATCTGCCTTGATCAGGGGGTTGCCCGCAAAGGCGCTTCTGACCTGAGTGGCCTTGGCCAGGTGCCCCTCTATGTCCAGCTTGCCGCTGTAGTCATCCTCGTGAAAGCAGGTGGCAGCGGTGATGCGCATCTGCAGTAGCCCCCGTGCCTGCATGCTGAGCAGGCGTTGGCGGATGAAGTCGGTGGCACAGGCGTCCTGTACACCCGTGATGCCGCGCGACGCCATCAAAGTGGCGATGGCCGGCAATATCTGCTCGTACTGGGCGGCGGCCCGCTCGTCACTGGCGCTCAGTACACCGCTGTCCGGCACAGGGATGGCACTGCGGGCCCCCTCCCGGATGACGCCGCTGGTCAAGTCCACATAGGGGATGAACCGCTCGAACACCCCGCCCGGCGCCAGGGTGGTGGGGTTGAAGCCCACCTGATTGCCATCCTGATCTTCGGCGCTGGCCAGTGCCTGCGAGTTGTAGGCGCTGGCGTGACCGTCCGCCCCGAGCAGCACCACAGGGTTGTCCGGCGCCACGGCATCCAGGGCGGCCAGCAGGGTGGCATGAGTGGCGGTCGGGGTATTGCCGTCATAGGGCGACCATTGGTTGACCACCAGCCAATCCCCGGACGCCGCGGCATAGCGGGGCAGGCACTCCCTGACCTTGGCAGCCAGCTGATCCAGGTTGACGCTCTGGCCGTCAAGATCGCACATGGGCAGTGCCACCGTGCCAAGCAGGTGGATGTGGTTGTCGTGCAGGCCGGGCAGCACCATGCGCCCCCGCAGATCCACCTGGCGGGTGGCGCTGGTCATGAAGGGGCCGGCTCCCAGGCGCGAACCGACGTAGCGGAACTTGCCATCCTCGACCACCATGGCCTCGGCCAGGCTGCGTTGTCCGTCCTGGGTGTAGATCTTGCCGTTGAAGTAGAGGGTGCTGGCAGCACCCGGCTGGCTGGTGTCCTGCTGACAACCGCCGAGCAGGGTAACCGTCAGCAGGGTGCCAAGCCCCCAGCGATACTTGCGTTGTTTGCCATCCATTGCGTGCTCTCCTCGTGTGATTGCAGTGATTACTGCAAATATGAGCACCCTTGTTTATTGCAGCTGCGCCGAAAAATGCCAGCGATTACTGCATTATTTTTGACTTGTGTTTACCTTGTCGCATCATGTAGTTATGGCAATCAGTCATCATGACGGGAGAAACGGGATGGCGGAACATTCGTTGCCGGATGGGCTTTGCATGCGGCGTCAGCCCAGGCAGCAGCGCAGTCAGGAGGTGGTGGTACGCATTGAGCAGGCCACCTTGGCGCTGCTGCAGGAGCAGGGGTTCACGGCCCTCAATACCAATGCCATCGCAGCCCGCGCCGGAGTGGGCATCAAGTCGCTCTATCACCTCTATCCCAACAAGGAGGCGATTATCTGCCGGTTGGCGATGGACTGGCTGGCGGCGGTGTGCGAGGCGCAGGCGGCGATCCGCCAGCAGGCCGATGACTGGCCGCAGACCCTGGCCATGCTGGATCAGGCGCTGGACGCGCTGGATGATCGCTTCGTCGGTTACGGGGCGCTGTGGCAGGCAATGGACCTCATTCCGGCCCTGCATGGGCTCGAGCAGGAGCACGAGCGTGGCCAGCTGGCGTTCTGGCACGAGCGTCTGCGCCATTTTGGCTGCCGCTGGCCCGAGCCCGAGCTCACCACCCTGATCCGTTACTTCTACCGGACGGCGGATGTGGTCAAGCAGTGCGCCAAGGAACAGGGAAGGCAGGGGGAACCGATGTGGCGGCTGCATCGCTACTGGCTGCAGCAACTGGTGGCGAGCGCCATCGCCGAGCCGGATCCCGCCCGGGTGTGGCAAGCGCAGCCCGGTTTGGTACTGGGTGCCGCCGCAGAATGAGAAACATGATCAGAATGAGTTGAATAAGATGGGGGAGTGCCAGGCACTCCCCCATCTGGTTAGCGGTAAAGAGACGGGCGATGGCATTCAGCCGTAGCGGGCCAGGGTGAGCCCTTCGTCGCTGATGGCGGCTGTGCTGCCACTGATGAGATCTGCCAGCAGCTGGCCAGAGCCTGCCGCCATGGTCCAGCCCAGGGTGCCGTGGCCGGTGTTGAGCCAGAGCCCGGGGATGGGGCTTGGGCCCACCAGCGGGGTGCCGTCCGGTGTCATGGGACGCAGTCCGGTCCAGAAGTCGGCGCGGCTGATGTCGCCCCCCTCGGGGAAGAGATCGCCGACCACCATGGCCAGGGTGTCGTGCCGTTTCGGGTTGAGGGCCAGGTTGTAGCCCGACAGCTCCGCCATGCCGCCGACCCGGATCCGCTCATCGAAACGGGTGATGGCCACCTTGTAGGTTTCGTCCAGCACGGTACTGCGCGGCGAGGCCTCGGCGTTGATCATCGGCAGGGTGAGGGAGTAGCCCTTGACCGGGTAGACTGGCAGATCGAGCCCGAGCGGGCGCAGGAACCCGGTGGCATAGCTGCCGAGGGCACAGACGATGGCGTCGGCCTTGAAGCGTTGCTCGCCGGCCCGCACCGCCACGGCGCGTCCCTGCGCCAGCTCGATCTCGTCGATGGCGCAGTTGAACACGAACTTGACCCCAAGTCGCTGCGCTTCTGCAGCCATGGCCTTGGTGAAGCGGAAGCAGTCGCCGGTCTCATCGCCCGGCAGGCGCAGGCCGCCCACTATCTTGCCGCGTACCCGGGCCAGCGCCGGCTCTGCTCCTTCACAGCCAGCGGCATCGAGGGACTGGTAGGGCACGCAGTACTCTTCCAGCACCTCGATATCGCGCTTGCTGGCATCGAGCTGGGCTGTGCTTCTAAACAACTGCAGAGTGCCGAGCTGGCGCCCCTCGTAGTCCAGTGCCAGCTCGTCACGCAGCAGCTTCATGCAGTCGCGGCTGTATTCGGCCAGACGTACCATGCGTCCCTTGTTGACGGCGTAGGCCGCTGGAGTGCAGTTGGCGAACATCTTCAGCATCCAGCGCAACTGGAAGGGATCCGAGGTCGGTCGCACCGTGAAGGGGGCATGTTTTTGCAGCAACCATTTGGCGGCCTTGAGGGGAATGCCGGGGGCCGCCCAAGGGGCCGCGTAACCGGGGGAGATTTGGCCGGCATTGGCGTGGCTGGTTTCAAGCGCCACCCCGTCGCGCCGCTCCAGCAGAGTCACCTTGTGACCCGCCTTGGCCAGATACCAGGCGCTGGTCACGCCGACCACGCCACCACCGAGCACCACTATGTCCATCTTGTCTCTCCTTGACTGGGGCCATCACCATAATCAGCCGCCACAGGATATTCAACCGACGTAGATATAATTGGGATATATATCTATTTACATTTATTTAACTGGTTTTCAATGTTGAATTTTGTGGACTTGTTGGCGTTAGCTGTGGCAGTCAAAGCTGCTCGAGATGGATCAGGTGATCTTCTGCCGTCGCCAGGATGGCCTGCTGCTGTGCTTCTGGCTGGCCATCCCAGTTGGCATAAGGCAGCGCGAGGCGCGGGTTGCCGCCCAGCTTGTCCCGATGGCGCCATAAAAAATGCCAGTAGAGGCTGTTGAACGGGCAGCTGTCCGGGCCGCTGCGGTCCTTGACCCTATAGTGGCACCCCTTGCAGTAGTGGCCCATCCGCTCCAGGTAGGCACCGCTGCTGGCGTAGGGTTTGCTGCCCATCAGGCCGCCATCGGCAAACTGGCTCATGCCGCGGGTGTTGGGCAGCTCCACCCACTCGATGGCATCCACATAGATACCGAGATACCAGGCATCCACCTCGTCAGGATTGATCCCCGCCAGCAGGGCAAAGTTGCCGGTCACCATCAGCCGCTGGATATGGTGGGCGTAGGCGTGCTCCAGAGACTGGCGAATGGCATGGCGCACGCAGGCCATTCTGGTTTCTCCATGCCAGAAAAACCTGGGTAGCGGCCGCTCGGCCTCCAGAAAATTGGTGCGCTGATACTCGGGCATCTTTGCCCAGTAGAGGGCGCGCACGAACTCGCGCCAGCCGAGGATCTGGCGAATAAAGCCCTCTACCTGCGCCAGGGAAATGGTGCCCTGATTGGCCTGCCAGTGGGCTTGCGCGGCGCGGATCACCTCGAGCGGGTGGAGCATCTTGCTGTTGAGTGAAAACGACAAGCGGCTGTGAAACAGGCTCCAGCCCCGCTCGCTCAGGGCATCCTGATAGCGGCCAAAGTGGGGCAGGCAGTGCGCCAGAAAATGTGCCAGCAACTCGCGGCTCTGGCGTCGGCTGATGGGCCAGGGCAGTCTGCTGGCATCTGCCTCGCCAATGGTGCTGACCCCGTGGCGGGTCAGCATGGCGTCAATCTCGCTCACCTTGTTGGCAAAGGTGAGGGGAGCCGGAACGGGCTGGCTCTTTGGCAGTTTGGCGCGGTTTTCGGCATCAAAATTCCAGCGCCCGCCAAGGGGTTGGCCGTGTTCATCGAGCAGCACCTGGTATTGCTTGCGCAGGGCGCGGTAGAAGAACTCCATCCGGCTGTGGGGATAGCGCTGCCAGCCATCGCGGGGGGTGAGAAAATGCTCGCTATCCACCTCGCGGGTCGGGATGGCAAGGCCAGCCGCCCATGCTTGCAACTGGCTGGCTAGGCGCCACTCATCCGGGCTCTGCCAGGCAAAGCTGCTTGCCTGATGTTGCGCAAGCTGGGCGGCCAGCAAGGTGGGCAGGTCGGGCCAACGGGTGCTCTCATCAAGGGTCAGGTAACAGACGTGATGGCCCGCTTTGGTGAGGGCTGCGGCGAAGGCGCGCATGGCGGCAAAGAAGGCCAGCACCTTCTGGTGATGGTGGCGGCAGTAGTCGGTCTCCTGGCGCAGTTCAGCCATCACATAGCAGACCGCCGGATCCGGCGTGCGAAACCAACTGTGGCTGGCGTTGAGTTGATCGCCGAGCAGCAGGCGCAACTCCATCAGGTTTGCTCCCCTTTATGGCTGCGGCAGCGTTTGCTGCAGTAGCGCACAACTTCCCAGCTGTGCGCCCACTTGCGCCGCCAAGCGAAAGGACGCTGGCAGACTAGGCAGATCTTCTCGGGCAGATGGGCTTTGCGGTGCATGGGCGCTTCCTGGCCTGGATGATGAATGGAGTGAACAGCAGGTTGGGAGCTTAACGAAGCGGGGAGCTGGGGGGATCACTGTTGCCCGTATCGAGTCGGATGAATGGGCGCTTTGTGAGCAGGCGCACAGCCCGACGGTGCGCCTCTTGTCTGCCAATTAACCTGCCGTTAACGTGGCGAGGCTGCCTGCTGGCAGCACCCATCAATGGATCTTATTGGCCACCGACTGTTTACAACCAACATGGAGGGGAGTGATGCCAATCATGACAGCAACGCCCCGGGCAGCTTGCCTGCTCGCCCACTGGTATACCCAGGATCCCATTCTTACCTTCGACTTTCCTCACTGCTGAAAGGCGGCCTCTTCGCGCTAGTACCCCCACGAGCGAAGGCTCTCTGCCGGACGAATTATTCGTTGCGGCCCCTGTGACAACCTCTTTATTCAATGCACTGGCCGAGAGCCGGTGAGGAGTTTTTTATGCGTCGAATTCCCGAACCGTTTCGTATCAAGATGGTCGAGCCCATCAAGCAGACCACTGGCGCCGAGCGCCGTGCCGCCCTCGAGGCTGCAGGCTGGAACCCCTTCCTGCTGCTGGCCGAGGATGTCTATATCGATCTGTTGACCGACAGCGGTACTGGCGCCATGTCGGATCGCCAGTGGGCCGGCATCATGATGGGGGACGAAGCCTATGCGGGCAGCCGCAACTTCGTCGAGCTAGAGCGCACGGTGCGCGAGATATTTGGCTACCAGCATGTGATGCCCACCCACCAGGGGCGAGGGGCGGAGCAGATCCTCTTCCCCGAGTTGGTCAAGCGCTGCCAGGGTAAGGCACCTGTGTTCATTTCCAACTACCACTTCGACACCACCAAGGCCCATGTGGAGTTGGCCGGGGCGCGAGCCATCAACCTGCTCACCCCGAAAGCCCTCGACACCACGGCCCCCTACGCCTGGAAAGGGGATTTCGATCTCGCTCGCCTGAGCGACACCATAGAGACAGTGGGGGCCGGCAACGTGGCCGGGATTATCATCACGGTTACCTGCAACAGCGCCGGTGGCCAGCCGGTCTCCATGGGCAACATGGAGGCCGTGGCCGAGCTGGCGCGCCATCACCAGATCCCGGTGGTGATCGATGCCGCTCGCTTTGCCGAGAACGCCTGGTTTATCAAGACGCGGGATCCGGCGTTTGCCAACGCCAGTATCGGCGAGATAGTGCGACGAATGTTTGCCCTGGGGGACATGTTCACCATGTCGGCCAAGAAGGACGGGCTGGTCAATATCGGCGGTCTCTGCTGCTTCAAGGAGGATCTCGACCTGTTTCGCGCGGTGCAGGTGCGCTGCGTGGCGATGGAGGGGTTTGTCACCTATGGCGGCCTCGCCGGGCGGGACATGGCGGCGCTCGCCATCGGCCTGCGCGAGGGGATGGATGAGGAGTATCTGACCTATCGCATCAGTCAGGTGGCTTATCTCGGTGAACGGCTGGCCGAGGCGGGCATCCCCATCCAGACCCCCACCGGCGGCCATGCGGTGTTCGTTGATGCCAAAAAGCTGCTGCCCCATATCCCGGGGGATCAGTTCCCGGCCCATGCCCTGGCCTGCGCACTTTATCTGGAAGGGGGTGTGCGCGGGGTGGAGATAGGCTCCCTGCTGCTGGGGCGCGATCCCGCCACCGGCAAGCAGGAGGCGGCGGACTTTGAACTGTTGCGTCTCACCATTCCGCGCCGGGTCTACACCCGGGATCACATGGACTACGTGGCCGACTGCCTGATCGCGGTGAAAGCGCGGGCCAGTGGGATCCGCGGCCTCACCTTTGACTATGAGCCGCCGCTGCTGCGCCATTTCACCGCGCGGCTCAAGCCAGTCTGAGCGCCTGCACTTCGGCGCCGTAGCCTGCGGACTTGCTCACAAGGCTCAACAACAAAAGCCCCCGCACCTAGGTGCGGGGGCTTTTTTGGCGATGATTGCCGGGAGCGTTACTGGCTGCTGAACAGTTTGGTCTGGGGGCTGGATTGCGCAGTCAGGCTCATGCGGCCCGAGGTTTCCAGCCAGGATCTGATCCGTTTGGCATCGGCCACCCGGGCGTTGGGTGTCTCGGCGTTGAGCAGCACCAAGATGACTGGCTCATGGTTAACTTGAGTTGCCATTACCAGGCAACGACCCGCCTCGCGGATGTAACCCGTCTTGGAGAGGGTGACGGGCCAGCTGCCTTCACGGACCAGTCTGTTTGAGTTGAGGTAGTGCAGCTGGCGCTTGCCGTTGCGCACCATGCGCTGATCGGTGGAGGAGTACTGACGAATGAGTGGGTAGGCGGAGGCGGCGGCCACCAGCTTGGCCAAGTCATGGGCGCTGGAGACGTTGCGAGGGGTGAGGCCGGTACTGTCGGAGAACTGGGTACTCCACATGCCGAGCATGCGTGCCTTGGCATTCATCGCTTCGACAAAGGCGCGCTGGCCGCCCGGGTAGTTTCTGGCCAGCGCCGAGGCGGCGCGGTTCTCCGACGACATCAGGGCGATGTGCAGCATGTCGGCCCGGCTCAGGCGCGAGCCCACCGCCAGTCGCGAGCCCGTGCCCTTGAGGCGATCCACGTCGGCCATGGTGACGGTCAGCATCTCGGAGAGGCGCTGATTGGCATCGAGCACCACCAGCGCCGTCATCAGCTTGGTGATGGAGGCAATCGGCATCACCCGGTTGGCGTTGCGCTCCGACAGCACTTCACCGGTACGCGGGTTGGCCACCACGAAGGCGGCCGAACTCAGCGTCAGATCGTTGCGCTGTTCCAGAAAGCTGGCGGGGGACTGGGATGTGGCCGCAAACGGATTGGCCTGGGCGCTCTCCATGCTGACGGGAACGAGGAAGGCACCGAGCAACAGGGTAAGAAAAGGGCGAGTAATCATGATTTGACGCTACCGTACGACTGACAGGGATATTTGGCTAAGTTATATGACGGTAATTGACGCTTCACAACGTCTAATGGCCCGATATTTCCATTTTATGGGATCTTTCGCCTTTAATTGCGCCTGTTGACGGCCAAATGGCGATCCGATCCGGGCAACACACAGCCATGGGCGAGTCTGATGATCATCAACTTCACCGTCATGGTGGCGCACCATATGCCTGTTATGGCCACGGGTTACCACTCTTTTTACGTCTTATTGCGCTTCTGGGGGCCTAACAGTACGTTAATCTCCCTTGCCGTTGAGCAAGCGGCGCCGTCCGGGTTGAGAGTCCCTGTATTTTCAGGCCATTGTCGCCACTCGCATCAGCGCCGAGGGCGTGTGCTCGACAAAATAGTGCCAGACATGGTCATAGAGCGCCTGCTGGCCGGGAAAACTGACCAGCCCTTTGGCCTCGGCCAAGGTGCACCAGCGATATTCGGTGTGTTCGTCATTGAGCACCACCCCTTGATGGGGCGGGCAATAGATCACAAAAACAGGCACCACCATCACAGTATTCGAGGCCGCCTCGTAAAACTGTTCCAGATATTGGCCGTTATACAGGTCGGAAACGGCAATCCCGGTCTCCTCGCCAAACTCGCGCACTATGGTCTGCCAGCCGGTTTCACCTGCCTCGACCGTGCCCGCCACATGGCACCAGAAGCCGCCCTTGACCCGCTTCATCAGCAGCAATTTGGTCTCGCCATCGATTTCCGATAACGCCACGCCGGAGACGGCGTGACAACGAATGGGGATCATGTGTGCACCTTGTCGTTGTTGAATCAGGGTTTGCATTATGGGGTTGAGCCATGGCGTTTTTGCAAGCAGCAAAAATGGGCAAGCATGGCACTGATAACACAATGAACCTCCGTGATCGCCGGCCATCGGATGGCGTGGTTCGGTCGCCTCTTGATCTGAAGATGGTGACCCGTCCAGCGAGGGGCCGCCCGGCCATCTGCCATGTTTCGTCATCCTCCCATGATGCGGGCGGTCTGAATGGCCTGGATCAGGGCCGCACGGTTGATGCGGGTGCGCTCCTCGTCCAGCAACTGCTGCCAGAGGGCGATCGCCTGGGTGTAGCGGCCGTGCAGGAAGTGATCGGAGGCGAGCAGCATCAGGGCGCTCACCTCGCCCTTGTCCTGTTTGAGCGCGCTGCCCAGCAGGCGCTGCGCCTCGGGGGTGAGCTGCTGGCCCGCCTGGTAGTAGAGCACGGTGGCCTGGGCGGCCTGGGTCGCCGCGCTGGCGCCCCCTTCTTGCAGGGCGAGGCGCTGGTAGGCGAGCAGGGCGTTGGCGTACTCGTCCCGATAGAGATAGAGCTGGCCGAGCGCCGCCCAGCCGCCGAGATCGGCAGGGTTGGCTTGCAGACGCTGGTGCAGGGCGCCCAGCTCCTTGTCCTGCAGATCCCGCGGGCTCAATCCCGCCAGCGGATCGGGGCGCGACTGATAAGCCTGCCACGCCTGATAGCGGCCGGTGCCGGCATAAATACCGGCCATCAGCGCCAGCAGCAGGGCCCCAAGCAGTATCCAGGCGCGCAGCCTAAGCTGCGGACGGGCGGTGCGATCCCTTACCAGTCGGTCGCGCAGAGCCTGCTCGGCGGTTGGGGTGGCATTGGCGAGGCGGGCCAGCTCCAGCTCCCGGTAGAGGCGGCTGTGAGGGGCGAGCCCCGCCTGCTGCTCGGCCATGATCAGCCGGTTCAGCTCGGCTCTGGGGTCGTGGGCGAGCGCCCCCTCGGCGCTGTCGCCGATAAGTGGCACCCGCGCCGTTTGCCGGCGATACAGGCTCCTGCGCAGGCGATTGAGCGCCAGCAGCAGCAAGAGGGCGGGGCCGCCCCACAGCAGTGCCGTGCTGCTCTTGAAGGGGGGATCGTAGCGCACGAAGTCGCCGAAGCGCTCCGTCATGCGGGCGATCACCTGCTCATCGCTCTGTCCTTCGTCCACCCAACGGTAGACCTCGAGCCGCAGATCCCGCGCGATGGGGGAGTTGGACTCCACCAGGTTCTGGTTCTGGCACTGGGGGCAGCGCAGGGCGCGGGCCAATTCCTGAGCGCGGATCTGCCGCTCGGGGTGGCGAAACTCATAGGTGTCGACCCCGCTGGCAAGGGCCCCGAGGCTCAAGGCCAGCAAGAGCGGCGCGATCAGGGCGTGGCCGAGACGGCTCATGGCTTGCTCTCCCGCACTTGTCTCTCCGCTTCGGGCTGGCTGGCGGTGTTGCTGCGGGCCTCGGCAAGCAGGGGGGCAAACTGGCGTTGCCAGATCTCCCGAGTGAGCAGGCCGGTATGACGGGTCAGCAGGGTGCCGTCGCCGGCGAAGAGATAGGTCTCCGGCGTGCCATAGACGCCGAGCTCCAGCGCGAGTCGGCCGTCGGGGTCGGCCAGCACGGCGCGATAGGGGTTGCCAGCCTGTGCGAGCCAGGCGCGGGCGGCATCCCCCTTGTCTCGGTAGTTGAGGCCGTAGAGGGGCACGGCGCTGGCCAGATCACCCAGCAACGGATGCTCGGCGCGGCAGTTGGGGCACCAGCTGGCCCAGACGTTGAGCACGAAGGGCTCCCCCTTGAGTGCTGCGGTGTGGATGGGGGCGCCACCAAGCAGATCGTCACTCTGCCAGGCAGGCAGGGTGCGCCCTGCGACGGCCTCATCCTGGCTGTAGGGGTTGTTGCCAAGGCCGAGCCAGAGCAGGGCACCGAGCCCCAGGGTGAGCACGAGCGGCACGAACAGGCGCAGACGAGCGTTCATAAGGACTCCTGTTCAAGCCGAGGGTAGGGGGCGGTAGCTGGGGCTGGATGGCTAGCCAGCAGCGGCCGGCGGGCGAGCAGGCGGAGGGTGCCACCCGCCATCATCAACAGGCCACCGAGCCAGATCCAGCGCACCAGCGGCTTGTAGTGCAGTCGCATGGCATAGGCGCCGGGCCCCATCTTCTCGCCGAGCACCACGTAGAGATCGCCGAGCATTCCCCACGCGATGCCGGGCTCGTTCATGTTCATGGTGCGCACGCTGTAGTGACGCCGCTCTGGGGTGAGCCTGTCGACCTCTTTACCGTCCTTATGCACGCTGAGAGTGATGCGCTCGGCGGTGTAGTTGGGGCCGATCAGCGGCTCGCTCCCCTCATAGCGAAACTCGAAGGCGCCGAGCCGATAGGGCTTGTCGGCGGCGAGTACTGCCCCCCCCTCCTGACTGTGGTGACTCACCTGCGCAATGCCGAGGGCGCACACCGCCACCCCGAGGTGGGCCAGCAGGCTGCCGAGCCGATTGAGGGTGAGCTCACGCAGCGACGTCGGTTGCAAGAGCGGGAGCAGCAGGCTGGCCATCAGCCATAGGCCCAGCACGTTGGCCGCGAGCCCCAGCCAGCCGCCCCGCAGTGGCTCGGGATAGGCGAGGCTCAGCAAGGTGCCGCCCAGCAAGCCGAACAAGCATGGGAGCAGCGCCTTGATGCGGCGCTGGGCTGCCAGATGCTGCCAGCGCAGGCGCGGCAGCTGGGTCATCAGCGCCATCAGGCAGAGGGCCAGCGGCACGAAGATGGTATTGAAATAGGGGGCGCCCACCGAGAGCGAGCCCAGATGGAGCGACTGGAACACCATGGGGTAGAAGGTGCCGAGCAGCACGCTGGCGCAGGCCACGCTGAGCAGCAGGATGGCGGCGCCGAGCAGCCCCTCTTTTGACAGCAAGCCAAAGCGGGCATAGGGGGCGCGAATGTCCGCCCGCAGGGCAAACAGGGTGAGGGCGCAGGTCAATAGCAAGCCGAGCAGCAACAAGAGGGTGAGGCCTCGGCTGGGGTCCACCGCAAAGGCGTGCACCGAGGTGAGCACCCCGGAGCGCACCACGAAGGTGCCGAGCAGGCTCAGCGAAAAGGTAAAGATGGAGAGCAGCAACACGGCGTGGCCGTAAGCGCCGCGCTTCTCGCACACCACCAGGGCGTGCAGCAGGGCGGTGCCGAGCAGCCAGGGTAAGAGGGAGGCATTTTCCACCGGATCCCAGAACCACCAGCCGCCCCAGCCGAGCTCGTAGTAGGCCCACCAGGAGCCCAGCACGATGCCGGCGGTGAGAAACACCCAGGAGCTGAGCGCCCAGGGGCGGCTCCAGTGGGCCACGGCGCCATCGAGCCGACCCGAGTGCAGCGCCGCCATGGCGAAGGCGAAGTTGACCGCAAAGCCGACGTAACCGAGATAGAGCAGGGGCGGGTGGATGATGAGGCCGATATCCTGCAGCATGGGGTTGAGGTCGCGCCCCTCCAGCGGCCCCGGGAACTGGCGGTCAAACGGGCTGGAGAAGATCAGGGTATAGAGGCCGAACAGCCCGACGATCAGCCCCATGATGGCCAATACCCGTGTTGTGATCAGCGGATCGACCCGCTTGGAGCAAAGAGCCACCAGAGTGCCCCACAGCCCCAGCGCAAAGACGAAGAACAGCATGGAGCCCTCGTGACCGCCCCACACGGCCGCCAGCTTGAAGCCAAGGGGCAGGGCGCTGTTGGCGTGCTGGGCCACATAGACCAGGGTGAAGTCATCGAGGCCAAAACAGCCGGCGAGCAGCAGCAGGGCGGCCAACAGCAGGAGCGCGACCAAGAGGGCCAGCGGTGTTGCGCAGCCCAGCAGCGGGCGTGAGGCGAGCCGCAGCCCCAGCCAGGGCAGCAGCCCTTGCAGCAGGGCGAGCCCGGTCGCCAGCAATAGTGAGAGATAGCCGAGCTCCGCCAGCACATAACCTCCAGTCAATCATTCGTCTATGTTATGCCGCAGCGTCTGCACCGTACCGGCGCTGGGGAATAACATCCACATTGCTGGCAACAACCAATCGCAACAAATAAGCGCCAGTCACCCGAGGGTGGCTGGCGCTGGTGATCATACCGTTATACGACTGTCATTTGACCGGCATAAAGCACGAAGTAGCGCAGCAGCAGGATCCCCACCAGGGTCAGGCTGCAGACCAGCACCAGATAGCCATTTTTGGCCCGCAGCGGCGCGGGGGCCAGCAGGGCCAGCAACTGGGGCAGCAGCATGCCGATGCCCACCACCCCGAGCCAGAACACCTGAGCCCAGAAGCCGCTGCCGATGGCGGCCCACATGGCGGCCTCCTTCTGGCCGCCACCGAAGTAGAGGCCGGTAAAGAAGCAGACCAGCAGCAACACCTCCACCGCCAGCACTGGCCGCTCGAAGCGGTGCACAAAGCTCACCCCCTGGCTGTGATGGTTCTCCTTGAACAGGGTGACCGCCAGCAAGATGGTGGAAGCGATGCCGGAGCTGACGCCGGAGATGAGGAACAGCACCGGCAGCACCGGGTTGTTCAAGAGCGGATAGGTCTTGAGCGCGGAGAGCAGAAAGCCGGTGTAGGCCCCCAGCAGCACGGCAAGCAGCAGCAAGAGCGGCGCCAGCAGCCGCTCGATGCGGGCGAGCCAGCCAATCAGGCCATCCACAAAGGCGAACTTCTCTTGCAGCAGGTGACTACGCAAGGTCTCGATCTCGGCCCGAAATACCACCGCCAGCCAGGCAAACAGCACAGCCATATAGACCTGAAACAGCATGACCCCCATGGACATCACGGAGTCGAACTGGTAGTGGAACATCAGCTTCCAGAAGGTCCAGGGGCGGGCCAGGTGGAAGATAAGGATCAGTAACCCCAGCACCACGCTCACCGGCGCCAGAATGGCGGTCGCCTTGATGATGCCGCTCTCGCTGCCGGCCCCCTTGCGGCGCAGCAGCACCGAGAGGGTGGTGGCCCCGGCGGAGATGCCGAGCAGAAAGAGATAGATGGCTATGGGCCAGTCCCAGACAAGTGAAGGGAAGTGAAACGCCTCTTGTATGGTCATGACTTTATCTCCCCTTTGGGCACGCGGTACATCTTGGGCGAGGTGCCGAGTGCCTGCTTGTAGCGATAGGTGGTCTCCTTCACCAGCCGTTTGGCGATGGGGCTGTCCGGGTCATCCAGATTGCCGAACACCAGCGCCTTGGTGGGGCAGGATTCCACGCATGCCGGCTCCTTGCCCGCCGCCAGGTTAGTCTTGCGGCAAAAGTCGCACTTATCGGCAACCTTGGTCACAGGGTTGATAAAGCGCACCTGATAAGGGCAGGCGGCCAGACAGTACATGCAGCCGACGCAGAGATCCGGGTTGACGTCGACGATGCCATCCTCCTTGCGGATATGGGAGGCACCGGTCGGGCAGACGTGCACGCAGGGAGCGTTGTCGCAGTGCTGGCAGGACTTGCGAAAGAAGTGGTACTCGGCATCGGGGAAGGTGCCGATGGGGCCGGAGCGGATGATCTCGAGGCGCGAGACCCCCTCTGGCACCTGATTCACCTCCCGGCAGGCATCCATGCAGGCGGTACAGCCGATGCAGGCCGTCTCGTCGTGGATCATGCCGTAGCGGACCCCGTCGATGGTCTGGCTGTGGGCGAGGGGGGTGGCAAGGGAGCGGGTGTTGGCACGAGCAGTCCCCGTCATCATGATGAGGGCCCCCGCGCTCATCCCCGCCATGAAGTGACGGCGAGAGCAGCTCATTGTGCCTCCTTGCCCGAGGTGATGTTCGCCTTGGCCGCCTTGACGGCCTCATGCTGCTTGCTGTGGCAGTCGACGCAGAGCTTGATGCGGGACTTCTCCGGAATAGCCACCATGGGCTCCTTGGCCGGGTGCAGCTGGTGGCAGCTGGTGCAGGTGAGCTTGGTGGCGTGCACCTCGTGGGCCCAGAGCGCCTCGCGCAGCGTTTTGGGTTCGTGACAGCTCATGCAGACCCCGTTCTGCTCGGCGATGGGGTAGCTCTCGGTACTCTGTTTGTCCTTGAAGCTGTCGCTAAAGCGCATCACATCCTTGACCCCTTCCCGGTGTTTGGGGGAGGGCTGACCATGGCAGTTGGTGCAGGTGACCGGCGCCAGGTTGTTGGGGTTGGTCGCCTGGCCGTGCTTGCCGTGCATGCCGTACGCCTGCTCCTTGTGGCAGTCGGTACAGGCGGCATCGGGATTGCGCAAAAACTCCACGTCGTGGGTGGCGGGGAGGGCCGCAGGCGCGCCAGCCGCATCGGCGGCCTGGCCCTGCAGGCTGGTCAGCAGCATGGCTGCCATCAGCATCAGTCGTAAGAAATCCATCGTTAAATCACCCATAGGAAGCCTCCATCCGGCTGCGGGGGGCGCCCCCCCGGGCCCCCCCCCCCGCGGGTGTGGGGGGCCGGCCGCCCCC